>JANORP010000481.1:0-9879 GCA_031415375.1 Bacteroidota bacterium
GAGCGGGGTTGCAGCGGTGGACGCCCATCGGCCTCAAAACTGGCACCCTCTGGCACCAGCTCAACCCAGAAAGCAAAAAAGTCATCAGGCGCTAACCTGCTGACTCTTGCGTTTCTTGGCTCCCCGACCTGGGCTCGAACCAGGGACCTACGGATTAACAGTCTACTTTTACCGTGTTTTCTGGGATCTCTTGGGATTTCTTGGGACGGATAAAAACCATTACATATCAATAGGTTACGCGGTTTTCTTTGTGTCAGGTGGTCCCGGCCGATAGCATCCGAGTTCAGGATTTTTCGGACACCAGCCGGACACGGAACCCCAGGATGCCGCTCTTGACCTTCAGAGCGATCGAAGCCCACAAGCCTCGCGCACAGCCCTACAAGCTCACGCTCGACCGTGGGCTGCAGTTGCGCATCGCGCCGGACGGGGTTCGCACGTTGCTCGTCCGGTACGTCGTCAAGGGCTCGGACGTCGAGCGCCAGCATCGCCTCTCGCAGGAGTACGGCGAGGGACCGGGGCAGTTGAAGTTGGCGGCGGCATGCGCCGAGGCGGCGCGCATCCGTGCCCTCGCGCGAGATGGTGTGGACTGGCCTGGAGCGGAAGAGGCAAGACTGCGCGCAGAGGCGGCGGCGCGCGAGCAGGTGGACAGGGAAGACGGCCTAACGCTGGCGAAAGCGCTGCGCGAATACGTCGAGAAGAAGCGTCGTGCGAAGGATGGTCTGGCGCTGAAGGCGCGCACGAAGGCCGACTACCTGGCCATGCTCGAGCCCGGCAAGACTTCAAAGGCCGGCAAGAAGTTCGCCGATGGCGAGCTCCACGCCATCGCGGACAAACTGCTCGCCAAGATCACGGCGGACGACATCCGCGCCGTACATGCGGCGCTGCTGAAGCGATCCGAACGCCCGGCCACGTACGCGATGCAAGTGCTGCGCGCAGTGTTGCGATGGCATGGTGTCGTGGTACCTGGCAATCCACTGGGGCGCGACACAGCAGGGCGAGATCGCATCGTGCTCGCAGCGGCCAAAGGCAACCCGTCACCGATCCCGCCGGAAAAACTCGGCGCGTGGTGGCGGGCAGCGGGCGCAGCGCCCTCCCGCGTCGCGGCAGACTACTACCGCTTCCAGTTACTCACCGGCTGCCGCGGTGGCGAGATCCACGGTGACAAGCGTCACGGCTACGCGCCGATCAAGGTCGGTGACGTTGACTGCGAACTCGGCAAGCTTGTCTTGCGCGATACGAAGAACAGGAGCGACCACAAGGTGCTGCTTTCTCGGCAAGCGCTGGAGATTGCCGCGGGGCACTGCTCAGGCCGCAAGCCCGAAGATCCGCTGTTCCCGATCGTCGACGCGCGCAAGACGCTGGCCTGGATCAACACGCGGACTGGAACGACGGTGCGGGGGCACGGTCTGCGAGCGACCTTCGCGAGCGTCGCCGAAGAGCTCGTCTCTGGCGGCGCGCTGAAGCGGATGCTGAACCACGCCACCGGGGGAGATGTCACGTTGGGCCACTATGTCGGCAAAAGCGAGGCACAGCTGCGTGCTGCCTGGCAAACGGTCGCGGACTTTATCGACGCGGAGGCAGCCAAGGAAGCTCAGCCGACGCCCGCACCGCCTCTGCGTCCCAGCCGGCGCGCGCAGCGCCGCAGCACCGCGCCGGAAGTCGCGACGCGTCGTCGCCCATTGCGCAACGCGCCGGCGCCCTCGAGCGAAGGTGAGAGTTCGCAGCCCATATCCGAACGGGTATAATTTGTGAACGAAGAGCGTAGACCATTGTTCTGGGAAGGCTCCTCAAAGAAGGACTTCAAGGCGTTCCCGGTCGCCGTCCAGAAGGATATGGGTGTGGCCTTGTTCATCGCGCAGTTGGGACGCACCGCAGGCTCGGGGAAGCCCTGGAAGGGATTGGGTTCAGGCGTCTATGAGTTGGTGGAGGACCACCGAGGCGACACTTTTCGCGCGGTCTACGTGGTGCAGATTGCTGATGCGGTGCACGTATTGCATGCGTTTCAGAAGAAGTCGAAGTCCGGCATTGCGACGCCGCAGCCGGACGTCGAGTTGGTCGAGAAGCGGTTGAAGGCAGTTCTCGCCCGGTACGGGCTTGGTCGGGAGTGACATGGATAGCAAGCGCAGTCTCAAAGGCACCGACAACGTCCTCGTCGACCTCGGGTTCGAAGACGCGGAAGAGCTGACGGCCAAGGCCTCGCTCGCCGTGAAGTTGAACGACCTGATCGAGAAGCGCGGCCTCAGCCAGACCGAAGTCGCAGCGATCACCGGGATGACGCAGCCGAAGGTGTCTCAGGTGCGGCGCTACAAGCTTCAGAACATCTCGCTTGAGCCCCTGATGCAGGCCTTGGTTTCACTCGACCAACGGGTAGAGATCGTTGTCAGACCGGCGCGTCGTGCCCACGGACCAGGCATCACCGTGGCGGTGTAGCCAATCGCATCGGCGACAGGCCATCCGACCCAGTGGCGCGGGTGGAATAGATTCGTCGACGCACTTAACAACACCTGCTGCCACGGGTGGGGCGCGACTGCGCCAAAGGCGCTACCTTCGCTGTCACGCGGTAGCAGGCGCTGAACCTGTCGTTCGTAGATGCCGGCAGTCGGCCATTATGAAATGATCGCAGTTATGAGAAGTGCGCGATTTACAGTTGTCCGCCTACCTATGAAGGCTGGCTCGTCTGGCCCGATCCGCTACTCATAAGTCCTGCGCTGTGTGGCGTGGTGAAGTTCGCGGTCATCGCGTGGAATGCCAATTTGAAAAGTCGTGGCGGAGTGGATCGTACGAGGCAGCCCGAGCCACTGCCAAACCGCCCCAGAACCTGACCCGCGCCGTCAGCGCCGCGCTTGCCGCCCAGGGCGACGACGAAGTTATGAAAAGATCCAGTAGGTCGTTTGGCCACGCGCACGAGGGCGAACGCCCCGATTAAGTGGGCAGACTTTCCATAACTGTGATCGTTCATAAGTGGCAGTACCCGACGTTCGCCTTGTTGCCAGTTAGCAGACGGTCGGCTGGCCAAGGTCGAGCCTGTGGTCCGTCTGCTCGTCGCGCTTTCGCTGCCGGCACATCCCTGGCGTCCCGAAAAGTGTTCTTATCAGGACGTCATTTGGTGATGGAAATTCGTCGGCAACAGCCCAATTCCTCGGGTCCTGACTCGCTTTGGGCCAGCACTACCTCAGCGTCAGCATGGCCTCCGTGAAGATGGCGGATGTCAGGCCATCGGAACGCTCATCGAAACGGGTCAAGCAGGCCAGCCCCGCATCCTGAACGCGTTGACCAGGAACTCGATCATCAGCCGCACCTTGGGCGAGACGAACTTGCGCGAGGGGTAGACGGCATAGACGCCCAGTTCGATCGAGCGCCAGGCGGGCATCACCTCCACCAGCGTGCCGGCCAGCAGGTCAGGCCCAACCAGGAAGGTGGGCTGCAGCACGATGCCTTGATGGCGCAGCGCGGCGACGCGGCAGGTGTCGCCGCTGTTGGTGCGTATGCGCGGCGTCACCTTGACGGAGGCGCTACCTTCTGACCCGGTGAAATCCCACTGGTCGCCCATCGAGAACAGGCTGTAGGTCAGCACGTCATGACCGACCAGCTCGGACGGGTGAGTGGGGTGGCCGCGTGCCCGCAGATAGGCCGGCGAAGCGCACAACACCATTCGCGTCGACGTGAGTGGCCGAATGACCAACGACGAGTTGGGCATGCGTGCGATGCGCACCGCCAAGTCGAAGCCTTCCTCGACGAGATCGACCACGCGGTCGGCCAGCATGACATCGAGCGTCACCTTTGGATGCTTGGCCATGAACTCTGGCCACAGCGGCGCTAGGTGCAACAGGCCGAACGAGAAGGGCACGTTGATGCGCAGCATGCCGCTGGCCTCGCCGCTGCGCGAGGTGATCTCCGCCTCAGCGTCGTCGACGCCGCCGAGCAGCTCGCGGCAGCGCCCGAGGAAGACCTCACCTTCGGGCGTCAACGAGAGCTTGCGCGTGGTGCGATGAAGCAGCCGAACCCCGAGCCGCGACTCCAACTCCGCCACGTAGCGCGAGACCGCAGCCTTCGAGACATCCAGCGCCTCGGCGGCGTTGACAAAGCTGCCGGTGTCGGCGACGGCGACGAAGGCCTGCATCTCGATGAACTTGTCCATGGCCGGCCTATTGTCTCAATAGTCGAGACAGTTAAGACAAGAAATGTCTATTTATCTCTTCTGGCGGGACTTCTAAAGTCCTCCTATCGCAGCAACCGCTGCATTGTTCAAAGGAACCCCGTCATGAAGATCACCGTCATCGGCGCCGGCAACATGGGCTCGGCCTTCGTCAGTCAACTCGTCCGCGCCGGCCACCAGGTCAGCGTGACGGCCCGCAACGGCGCCAAGGCGGTGCAGGTCGCCACCGCCAACCCGGGTGCCACCGCGGTGCCTGTCGCGGGCGCTGCGTCAGGCGCTGATGCCGTCATCGTGGCGACCGGCTATGGCGAAGCCGTGAGCGCGCTTCAAGCTGTCGGCGACCTGAAGGGCAAGGTGGTCATCGACATCACCAACCCGCTCACGGCCGACTACATGGGTCTGACCATCGGCCACAGCACCTCGGCGGCCGAAGAGATCGCCAAGGCCGTGCCGGGCGCCGAGGTCGTCAAGGCCTTCAATACGGTCTTCGCGCAAGTGCTGGCCGACGGGCCCGACCTCGGCAACGGCCGTCAGGTCGAGGTGTTCGTCGCCAGCGACAGCGAGCGGGCAAAGCAGACCGCCGCCGCCATCGCCGAGAGCATCGGCTTCAAGGTCACCGACGCCGGCGGACTGAAGAACGCGCGCTACCTCGAGCCGCTGGCCGGCTTGAACATCTACCTCGGCTACGGCGCCGGTCTGGGTACGGCGATCGCGCCGACCTGGATCCGCAAGGCCTGATCTGAACGACTCCCAACCATCCAGGAGCACCAAATGAGCAAAGTCAAGACCTACACTGTCCAACGCCTGCTGGCCACAGATGCCGGCTGGGCCCCGCTGGCCCTGCGCATCCCCATCGGCATCATCTTCGTGGCGCACGGCGCGCAGAAGCTGTTCGGCGCATTCGGCGGCTACGGCCTCGAAGGCACGGGCCAGTTCATGGCCTCGATCGGCCTTACGCCGGGTTACCTGATGGCCTTGCTCGCGGGTAGTGCCGAGTTCTTCGGCGGACTGGCGCTGCTGTTCGGCGTGCTGGTGCGGCCTGCCGCCGCGGCGCTGGCCTTCGCGATGCTGGTGGCCATCTTCTCGGTACACATCGGCAAGGGCCTGTTCATGGCCAACAACGGCTACGAGTTCGGCCTGGCGCTGCTCGCAGCGTCGGTGTCGCTGCTGATCAGCGGTGCGGGCTGGCTGTCGGTGGATGCGGCGCTCGCGCAGCGAGCCGAGCGCTGATCACATCGGACGTCACTGAGACCCTTCCAGGAGCATCGTTATCATGAATCGCCTGCCCACCCTGTTCGTCTCGCACGGCGCGCCGACCTTCGCGATCGAGCCCGGCCTCGCCGGACCGAAGCTGACCGCGCTGGGCCAGGCGCTGCCTCGGCCGCGTGCCGTGCTGGCGGTGTCGCCGCACTGGATGACGCCCAGCCCGCGCGTGGGCCTGGTGTCCCAGCCGCAGACGATCCACGACTTTGGCGGCTTCGACCCGGCGCTGTACGAGATCACCTACCCGGTCGATGGCCACCCGGCACTGGCGCAGCGCGCGCTGCAACTCCTCGGCGACGCCGGTTGGGCACCACAGCCCGACGAGCGCCGCGGCCTGGACCATGGCGCCTGGGTGCCGCTGCGTCACCTGTACCCGGCGGCCGACGTACCCGCCTTCCAGGTTTCGCTGCCGACGCGTCTGGACGGCGACAGCGCCTGGGCCTTCGGCGCGGCGCTGGCACCGTTGGCCGCTGAGGGCGTGCTGATCGTGGGTTCGGGCAGCCTGACCCACAACCTGGCGGAGTTCCGAACCGGTGCGGGCAGCGACGAACCTTATGCAGCCGAGTTCGCGGCCTGGGTGCGTGACGCCGTCGTCCAGGGCGACAGCGCCCGCTTGCGCCAGACTCTGGCACAGGCGCCACACGCAAAGCGCGCGCATCCGACCACCGAACACTTCTGGCCCCTGCTGGTGGCCGCGGGCGCGGCGGCTGCGGCGTTGCCGGCCACGGTGATCGACGGCGGCATCACCCACGGTGTGCTGTCGATGGACTCCTTTGTGTTCGGCGCGGCCTGATCGACGAGGAATCCATGAACACACTAGACCTCGTCGTCCAGCAGCCCCCGACACCCCAGCACCTGGTGCTGCTGTTCCACGGCGTCGGCTCGAACGCGTCTGACCTGGTGCCCTTGGGCGAGGCCTTGGCGCCGCACCTGCCCGCCGCGGTGATCGTCAGCGTTCAAGCGCCTGATGCCGCTGGGCGCGGATGGCAGTGGTTCTCCGTCCAGGGCGTCACCGAGGCCGACCGACCGGCGCGTGTCGCGGCGGCCATGCCCGGCTTCCTTCAGTCGGTGCGGCGGTGGCAAGCGGCCACCGCTGTGGAGCCTGCAAGGACGACGCTGATCGGCTTTTCGCAGGGTGCGATCATGGCGCTGGAATCGACCCAGCTCGAAGGCCCTCCTGCGAACCGCGTGATCGCGCTGTCAGGTCGTTTCGCGCGGCCGCCGCGCGTTGCCCACGCATCTGTCCGAACCCACCTGATGCATGGCGATGCCGATGCGGTGATGCCCGTGCGAGGCACTGTCGACGCACTGGCACAGCTGCAGGGCTTGCGCGCCGTGGCCACGCTCGACCGCTTTCCTGGTCTGGGTCATGGCATCGATGGGCGGATGGTCGACGCCATCGTCCGAAGGCTGGAAGATACGGTGACCGCAGCGACCTGAACGACGCCGCGGCCGACATCAACACCATGCCGAACGACCGCCCGCTTGACGAGCTCGAGTCCGACTTCGCTGCCCTCGCGGGAAACGCTGCGGCGGGCGGTTCGCCGGCGACCGCGCTGATGACCTTGCTGCACATCGGCGACGAACGCCTCGTCGTGCTGAGCGGGTCGGGCGCCGCGCCCACGACTGTGCGCCGGATCAAACTCGGCGCGGCGCGCATCGCCAGGGACTTCTTTCATCACGATCCACCGACTTCGCGCGAGATCGAGTGTGCCATTGACTTCGTCGAGGACGAGATCATGCGGCTGGGCAAGCCGGCAGAGCTTGACACCGCGCTGTGGGGCAACGGCCTGACCTTGTGGGACTGGGTCGCTGTCTCCGGCCAGACGATGCCGGTCGAGATCGTCGAGCAATGGTTCCAGCGGCTGGCCTCGGCTTCGCTCGGCCAGACCGGTGCTCTGCAGGGTCTGCCCGCGGGGCGTGAGGCAGCGGCAACGCTGCTGATCCTGCGCGAGTTCATGCATCACCTCGGCTACCCGGCGATCACGGTCGTCGATGCCGTTCGCGCGCAGGATTGACGGCGACCCGGCAGCAGGCCCCGGACATCCTCGCCAGGGCGGCGCGGCAGTCCGATGGGTGTCGCCTGGGATCTGAGGGAAGCCGATGTCGGACGTTCGTCGTGCCACCGAGGCGATGCGATTGCAAGCCGCCGCTACGTAGTTCCACCACATGTGCGCCGGTCGCTCCAGTGCTCCAGTGGCGCACCACCGACCACTCGCACGCCGCACGGCAGGGCGAGCTCGGGCAGGTCGGCGGCGGTCGCATGCGGGAAGCTGCGGTCGACCCCGTCGGCGGCAAGGCTACCCCCATCTGCAGGCCTCGCAAGTGGTTCTAGTGGCCGCGCTCGTCCTCGGGCTCGGTATTGTTCGCGCGCGTCGAGCCAGCACCCGCGTCCCAGCCATCGCAACCAGGCTGCAAGTGCTTGACCGACAGGTAGCCGATGTCCAGTTGGCGGCGAGCGGCCCGGATTGCACCGGCATTTGGCGGGACCGCACACAACTGGACGATGGGCAGGTGCTTGGGTCAATCGCCGGCTGCGCCTCAAAGCCGATTGCGCTCGGTGGCCGTGGCGCCGGGGATGGGTTCGGATCCGGCAATCTTTGTGGCTCTCTGCAAGTCGGGCATGAGCGCGCGCGCGTCGGTGATCATCGCCGCAGTCCTTTCGCCCTGCAGGGGTGTAAGAGTTGGTGAACAAGGGCGGTGGTGGGCCGAACTACGCGGGGATATGACGGCGCGGTCAGCCCCAACTTCACGGCTGGCGCATTGCCTGCCAGGCTGGGAGTCGCCAATCCCAGGCGACTGCGGCCACGCGCAACCCGGTGGCCACCAAGGCCGACATAAGCAGGGCCACCCAGCCGGCCAGCGCAATTGCCTGCGCACCGACGAGAATCCATCCGCCCAAAAACGAGCAAATGGCGTAGGGCCGATGGTCGTTGAAGGCGCTCGGAATCTCGTTGCAGACGACATCACGCAACACCCCGCCGAACACGGCCGTCACCATGCCCAGCAGCACAGAGACGATGGCGGGCATGCCACTGTCGAGTGCGATCTGAGTACCGCTGGCCGAGAAAAGCCCCAGGCCGATGGCATCGGGCCAATGCATGGCCCGCTCTGTCGGCTCAAGGTGCCGGGCGCGCATGAACACCATCGCGGCGATGCAAAGTACCAGCAGAGCCCAAAGCCAGCCCGCGTGCTCGACCCAGAACAACGGACGCCGATCCAACAGTACGTCGCGCACGGTGCCGCCGCCGAATGCGGCCAAGCCCCCCACCACGCAGATGCCAACGGCGTCCAATCGCTTGCGCGCCGCCTCGATGACTCCCGAAAGCGCGAAGGCCACGGTGGCGGCCGCTTCCGCAACCACCTGAACCTGACTCAAGACCCAGGGCGCTCCACTTGAAATCATTGGCTTGCTCGCTGCGTTGAAAGCCCGATGGTAAGCAGTCGTGTACACGTCGCCCGGTCACGCCGAGGTTGCCCCATCGCAGAGCGCCCGAGCGAATGGGCTGAACTCGAATCCGGGTATCGAACCAGGTCGTTTCAGTGCCGATCGATCAGGAATTGGCCGAAGAAGGCCGAGATGTCGTCGTGCGCATCCAGCGTCAACACGTTCGACACGTACTGGTCGGGGCGGACAACGACCATCGCCCCCTTTGCGCGGTCGATGCCACGCAAGTCGAAGATGTCGGCACCCTTCTTCAGGTCGGGTGAATAGGCCTTCTCGTAGTCGATGAGGCCGAAGCAGCCTTTGCGCGGCAACAGGAGGGGAGGCAATTCCTGCACCTTGAGATCGCGGTGCCCTTGCTGGAAGACCGCGCGGAAGTCGATAACGCTGTCGATGTCGGCTCCGTTCGGAGTGAATCGGCGAATCGGCGATTTCGGCGACTCCGCCAGGAAGACGGCAAGTTCGCGCAGCCGCTTGCCGGTCGCGTCGGCAAACGCGTACACACGCCAGGCGCCATCGGCACGCGCGGCATGACCAAGTTGCACTGGCTTGGCATCGGCTAGGCGCACGACGGGGGCCGAATGGAAACGCATGCCGATCGTGAAGCCCTTGGCGAGGTCCTGGTGGGTTGCCTCGGCTGTCAGTACCGTCGTCGGCGCGTAGTGTGTCGCCACACCGGCCGTGTAGCGACCCGACTTCACGAAGTACGCCTGCAACTCTTGCGGGTCGACACCGCCAAGTTCCGGGTGACTCGGATCCTTCGGCGCCGACGCCATGATCTTCGACCATTCCTTGTCGAAGTCGATGAGCCCCTGGGCAATCGCATGGCGCTCGGCGGAGTAGGTGCGCAGCAGTTCCGGCTTGGCACGTCCGTCGAGAACGGAGGCGAGTTTCCAGCCGAGGTTGAACGTGTCCTGCATCGAGACGTTCATGCCCTGGCCGGCCTTCGCGCTGTGCGTGTGGCAGGCGTCGCCGGCGATGAAGACGCGCGGCAGGCGAGATGCAGCCTGGTCCA
>JANORP010000482.1:0-19106 GCA_031415375.1 Bacteroidota bacterium
AACGAGCAGATGAGCAAGCGGTTTAGCCTCGGTGGTTTTGTCGCTTGGGGATTCGCTGACCAAGAAACCAAATTTGGCGCCCTATTGCGGATCACGCCCTGGGGAGACGACCGACTATATGCGGGCGCCTCCTACAGCCAAGACCTTGTGGAGAGCGGATTCAGGAGATTGGGTATCCGGCCAGAGCGAGGGCTACACCAAAACATCTACCGCGAGTATGGCATTCGTCGGTGGTACCTGACTGATATGGAATATGTGCAATCGCGCGAAGCCTGGATTGGCACACGCTTGCCGACCGACCTGGGGCTGCGGCTGGGCTGGCGTCAGGAGACTGTGACACCAGCTTACGACTATACATTTGCCGATACCAATCGTTTTCACTTTGAGGAGGCCGAGGTACTCTTGCGCTGGGCACCAGGGGCACGCTATATTAAGAACGGTAGCCATCGGCTACTCAACTCCAACAATGCGCCCATTTTCCATTTGCGCTACACGCAAGGCTTGGAGACAGGCGCAGGAGATTTTGCCTATCGAGCAGCTGCCATGGCGATGACGCATCGCTTTGCAGCCTTTAGAGGTGGCAAGGGCTTAATCACCATCAATGCCGGTTGGAACGACCGCAGCCTGCCCCGGTCTCGGATGCGGGTGTATCGCAGCAACTATGCCAAACGCAACTTCACCGACCTGAACGGAGCCTTCAACACGATGCGTTACGATGAATTTGCCGCCGACATGTTTGCCGAAGGATTTTTGTACTTGAGTCCAAAACTGCGCTGGTTACGCATTGGCAAGCGCATACAGCCGCAGCTCAATTTTGCCATTGCAGCCGCTTGGGGGGCATTGTACAGTTCACCAAACGCAGTGCACGCCCTCGTCCCGATGCGCGCGCCTCATCACATTTACCTTGAGCCAGGCATCACCCTTACGCGCCTGCTGCCCATGCCCAAAAAAGACGACAATGTGATTTCCGCTTGGATTCGTGGGATAGGGATCGGGGTTTATTACAGAGTCGGGGCCTATTCTTTGCCCACGATCAAAGAAAACATTGCTTTCAGGCTGAGTTTGGGCGGAATATGAACGAATAGAGCGTGCCCCCTACTCCATCGTCACTTCGAGCGCAGCAGATGTGATCCAAATCTCATCTTCATTATAGACCCTAAAGGTATAGACACCCGAGCTGCGAAACTCGTAGGGGAACTGTGAATAGGTCCAATTGGGATCCAAGGTAAATTCGACGGTTTCCAAATACTGGCCAGCGCCCTCTCCCGATCCTGCCCAGATATCGACAAAGATATGATGCGTCTTGAAGGGTCTGATGTGGCGAATGAAGATCGACAAGGTCTTGGCTTCCCCTACGCGCACCTTGAGCGCCTTGATGAGCGTATCGGGTTGGCCCTTGATGGCAGTGTTGCAAAAGACGATGCGCGCACCATTGAAATATTCCGGGCTATTTTCTTCCTCCTTCACGATGATATCGACCTCACCTCGGCAAATTTCCTTTTTCTCAGCATCTAGCACAAGCACACGGTAGCGCCCTGTCTGCTGAAATCGATATGACAGTAGCGCCCAATTTTTGTTGTGATCGACCGCCATCGTCTTCGTATCAAACTCGGCATATTTCCCTTCCTGCTGATAATCAATGAAAAAATACAGCTTCTCCGTGCGCACAAGCTCACGATTTCTGAAGAGCAATTCGACATTTTGCCCAAATCGCTCCAACTCAAACTGCCTCCCTGAGCCCAGCGGAAGACCGTTGTCGGTATGGTCAAGACAAAACGTAAGCTCTTGTGCCGGTACTTGAAGTACCAGTGACATGAAGATCGCGACCATGAATGCAAGTCTTAGCGCCATACCAAGTGCTAAAAATAAGGATAGATTGGAGAATCTGGACGCCATACTTGCCAATTAGGTAAAAACTTGTTTTCGGCGGCTTAGCTTGACTTCTGCTCAAAAGAATTTCGTATTTTGAATCAGATCCACAAATTGAAATACAATGAAAAAAGCATCACTAAAAGTGTTGTCGTTTCTGCTACTGCTATTCCTCATGGCACCGCCCCTAGCTGCCCAAAAGCTAGATCTGACCCAGGTTGTCGCCCATAAGTGGAAGGTAATCTGGTTTTCAGACGATGGTGCAATGCAAATGATGGAAGCCAAAAAGCAGCAATTGATCATGAAGAGCAATGGCACGGGCCAAATGTTCATGATGGGCGAAAAAATCGGCGACGTCGTCTGGTCTGTCACCGGTAAAAACGAGATCAACTTCCAAGATGAGCCCAATACGCCCGGCTATCGTGTGAAGGTAAGCAAATACAAAAAGGGCAAAAACATGCTTTTCACGGGTAAACTGCCTACCGGGGTAGAGCGGGAAGTCTATTTCGAAGTCCTCAGCGGAAAATAGGCCGCCATCGCTATCCTTGTTGCGTCGCCGGGTATTCGTGTGGCATTTCGATGATTCGTTTGCCAAAGCAGAGGCTCAAGTAGCAAAATGGCCTCGACAGTGATTGTCGAGGCCATTCTCATACAGGGGAAAGGATTCCTTACCTGACCAGCGTGATATTCCCTGTGAATTCACGGTCGCCAATGTTGAGCGTGTAGTAATAGACACCCTCAACGACCTCATTTCCCTTGTTGGTACCATCCCAGCCAGCATTCTTATTGGTGGTCGTGTATTGCTTCACGCCCCAGCGATCAAATACCGCAAAAGAGAAATGCTGGTTGCCGGTGTATTGCACGATATAGGTATCGTTGATGCCATCGCCGTTGGGGCTGAAGACATTGGGGATAAATATGTCGGGGACTTTGATGATATAAGGACCGTGGGTCACGGTGCCTGCGCAACCAAATTGGTTTTGGACGATCAAGGACACAAAGTAAGTGCCTGGTGTGCCAAAGGAATAGACAGGATTTTCAGCTGAGCTCGTGAAGCCCGTGCCAAAATTCCATAGCCAGCTTGTCGCCCCTGGTGTATCGTCGGTAAAATGTACCTCCGTGCCTGGCAGGGTCAGTTCCACGGGATAGTTGGGATCAGAATGGAAGGCTGGAACCACGGTATCGTGTACAGTCACGATGGTCGGCACGTCGCTGCTATCGGTACACCCGCCGATATTGGTACCCCAAAGCATCACTGGATAGGTGCCCGGTGTGGCGAAGACGTGCGTGACCGAGGATCCGTTTTCCCTCGGGCTGTCGTCTCCAAAGTCCCAAGTAAGCAAAACACCATCTGAAGTGAGCGATGTAAAGTTGACCTCGATGGGTGAGCAACCCTCGGCAAAGGTATTCACAAATGCCACCTTGGGCGTTTCGATGACCTGGATGGTCACTGAATCTGTACCGAAACATCCTGCTTCAGACATGGTCACATAATAGGTTGTGGTAGTGCTAGGCGTCGCGATCGGATCGGCCGATGTGGCATCGTCGAGACTCGCAGCAGGTGACCACAAAATCGTGCCGCCACCCAAGCCACCTGTGACATGCAAGCCCACCGACTCCCCTTGGCAGACCACGTTGGTATCGGCCACTGCGATCGGCGAAATCTCGCTCACGACCGTCACCAAAAGCGAGTCAGTCGCTGAGCAGGTATTGTAGGTGACCGTGAAGTAGAAATACATCGTGTGATCGGGATTGATCTGGATGTTTCTCACATCATGGGGGCCGACGATGTATTGGCTCGGCGACCAATTGATGATGATGTTTTGCTGATCGCTAGGATTGACACTGTTGTACCAGGTAATCACACCGCTCACGTCCCATGGTCCAGATCCTGCACAGACGGTCATATTGGGACCCGCATCCAATATTGGTGAAGGGTTGAGCGTGACCAATACGGAGTCATAGTTGCTGCAGCCAGCTGCGGTTGTCGCCGTGAGGTAGTAATAACCCGTTTGTGCTGGGGAAGCCATCACATCAGGCACGTCGGTGGCGCTGAGGCCCGCAGCTGGCGACCAAACATAACTTGTGATGCTATCTGGGATCACTTGGTTGGCAATCGCGGCATATCCATCCAAAAAGGCTGAGTCAGCCGCACAAATATCTCTGTCCTGACCTGCATCGACTGTCGGTATCTCGGTGACATACACGGTGGCAATGTCTGCGACGCTTGGGCAGCCATTGCTATAGACCACTAGGGAATACTGGGTCGTGAGGGCTGGGTAGGCAAAGGGGTTGATGGCCGTATAGCTGCTGAGGCCGTTGATCGGACTCCATTGAAAATCATAAACGGGACCTGCACCTGTGCCCGTGGATTGCAACTGCGTGGTATCACCATCGCAGATCACACGGTCGGGACCTGCATCGGCCACTGGTACAGGGTTCACAGTGACCTCCACCGTTGCGAGTGTGTCGGTCGTCGTGAAGTCGCTCGTGCAACCTGTGCTCAGGTCGGTGACCACAAGCGCATAGATCGTGGATGTATCAGGCCGGGCGCAGGGATTCAAGATCGTTGCATTGTTGAGCCCAGCACTCGGCAACCACTGATAGGTGTAGGGACCATACCCGTTGGTAATGGTCGGTGTCAAGACGACGCAAGGTGCTGGCACACCGCAGATCGCCGTATCGGGGCCTGCATTCACGATCGGCTTGGGCAAAACATTCACAACCATGGAGTCCAATGGCGATGTACAACCATTTTGATCAGTCACCAAAAGGTAATATGTGGTCGTATCTGTCGGATTGGCAATGGGATTGGCGCAACTCACGCAGCTCAATCCACAGGGAGGATTGTTGCAAGTCCATGTGAAATAGTAAGGTGCGCCGCCACCGCCAGAGGCTGAGCCACTCAATTGCACACCACCATCACCTTCGCAGAAACTGCGGTCGGGACCAGCATTGGCGATCGGGCTAGGATTGGCTGTCACGGTTGTGGTGCCAGAGGCTACACAACCTTGACCGTCGATCACAGTGACTGAATAGACACCCGCGCAGAGATTTAGCAATGCACCTGCCGTGGCACCATTGCTCCAAGCATAGGTAAATGGAGGCGTGCCACCTCCAGAAACTGCATTGGCAGTGCCATTGCAGGAACCAGCACAGATTTCAGGCGTGGAAAAAACGTTCACCGTCGCCGGTTGCGGCTGCAAGATCACAAAGCTGCGCGTGATGGTACAGCCACGAGCATCTATAATCGTGCACGTATAGTTGCCTGCAGGCAAGTTGGTCGCAGTGGCGCCTGTGCCACCGATGGGTGACCAGTTGAAAACGTATCCTGGTGTGCCGCCTGAGGTGATCACCGTGGCGACCCCATTGCTCCCGCCATTGCAACTCACATTGGTCTGCGTGGACAATGCGCTCAACTGTGAGGGTTGCGTGACCGTGACCGATGATGTGGAGGTACAGCCATTGGCGTCTGTAGCTGTGACGGTGTGCACACCTGCGGCCAGGTTGGTCGCTGTAGCGGTATTTTGGCCCGATGGTGACCAGCTATAGGTATAGCCCGGCGTGCCGCCAACCGCAGTGCCCGAAGTCGATCCGGTCGCCGTGCCAAAGCACAAAACAGGGATCATGGTGGAACTTGCGACCACTTGCGTAGGCTGCGCGATCTGAACGGTATCGCGGCCAGTGCAGCCATGGTTGTCGGTGACGGTCACAATGTATTGCCCAGCGGCGAGACCTGTGGCGGTCGCATTGGTACCACCACCGCCAGACCAGTTGTAGGTATAGCCAGGAGTGCCGCCTGAAGGCACTGCCGTGGCTGTGCCACTCGCCGCGCCAAAACAAAGGGCGTTGGTAAAGACGGCATTGGGACTCACTGGCGTGGGCTCGTTCACGACAAATGCATCGTTGAGAACGCAACCTGTGCTGTCCTCGATGATCACGTTGTAGGTGCCTGCGGTCAAGTTGCTCAACGTGGCAGTCGTGCTAAGCTGACCTGGCCAGTTGAAAACTAGCGGCAGTGTGAGGCCTGTGGGATTCAAGACGATCGAACCATTGTTGCCGCCATTGCAAAGCGGGTCGGTGATCGTCGGGTTGGTAAATGCATTGGGGACTGGACCAGCTACAAACACAGTATCGCTGACGGTCACCACTGTGCCGTTGCAATTGGTGTAGGTTGTGACCGCAGTGTAGTTGTTGTTGCAGGCCACAGGACATACAGTGACGGTGTCGGTCGTTGCGATTGCCACAGGGTTCCCCACTTCAAACCATTGCGTGGTGTAATTGGGTGCACCCGCGGGTGTCCAACGCCAGCCTTCATTGACGGCAGCCCATTGGTTGGGAAAGTTGCGACCAGCGGGGACGACGGCTTGCGTACCAGTCGAATTGTGTACCGCAAGGATCGACGCTCCGTTTTGCCAGGTCGTGCAAAGCGGCTTGGATTGGATATAGACCTCGATGATGTTGGTGGTTTCATAAATCGCGATCTGCTGGGTCGTAAAAATACCCGTACAGGAAAACATGGCGTTATTTTCCCAAGATACCACAAATACACGGCAAGGTGCTACCCCATACAATTGGGCATACACGGCACCGCCAAATGCGGGATTGATATCATGCCATGGACCCATGATGCAATTGAGTGGCGCATTGGGGTCTGGCACTGGTGCAGCGATGCCCCATGGACTAAAACTTCCTGGGGCGAACAGGTTGAACGAAACGTAGCCGTTGGAGCTAGCCTGCGCTTGGTTGTAGTTGTTGCCATAGAAACAAAAGTCAAACGGGAGCGTGGTGACAGGACCCATCACGTCATCCATATTGATGATAATGGGGTTTCCAGCATTGAACGGATAAGGGTTGTAGGGGATCTGGCCCACATTGTAGGTCGTGGGCTGGAAACCAGAAACAGGAATGGCGTTTAAGAAAACGCATCCGTTGACCGAGCTTGCAATGGTAGTATCCGTGCCGGCATTCACGCCAGGGCAGGAGATAACGGGTTGTGTGTAGGCAGAGAAAAAGGCAACAAGAATTGAGCTGAGAAGAAACAGGATTTTCTTATTCATAACCTACTGACCAAAATATCAAATGAAGATTTTCCAAAACGAAAGGAGGAAAAGCTGGCGATCCGTAACGCGTACGGCACAAGCATCAAAATTGAACTTATTTTTCTCATTTGCCAATTTTCACTGCCCGAGCTGCCATTTTGGATGCGCGAACGGTTGCAACACAGCTCAAAAAGTGAACGGCATCCCATCAATCAGCATTCTCCTTCGACCCATTTACATGGAAAAGACGTGTATTGTCCATCCCCATAGGGCGCTTCTCCACACACCTAGCCTCCATACCCGAGATGTGCTTTCTCCAGCAGCCAAGCCTCGTCGATGAGTGGCTGCGTAGCCTGAATTTGCGCGACCAACTTGCCTTTGTCATGGCCTGTGTCGGCTATGCGGTAGATGGCATGCACCAAGTTTACAAAATTGGTGTAGGCCTTGCGATTGCTCTCGGAGATGAGCTGATTGCGGCGCAAAAACAGCCTAAATGAGGAAATTAACGACAACATCGCCTCGGTCGCTCCCTGCTCAAAATAGATCATGAGCATCATTTTGCGCGTACCTAGCGAATAAAAGACATCTGTAAACTCTACTTTGAGCAATTTTTTAAGGGCTTGCTCGTATTCGCCACGGTGGTAAAGCAGGTCGGCGAGGTTATAGGCAAATGCCGTCTCTTGGAATTCCTCAGGCAGCTTGCCACGGTAGGCATGTATGAAGCTCTCCACCCATTCATATTCTTGCAATTGCAGCCCCACGCTTGCAATATTCTTGTATTTCCACGCCGAGAGTACGCCATGCTCCAGCAAATTGCCCGTCTCCAAGGCTGCGCGGTAGAGCACGAGCAGCTCATTGAGAAAAGAGGCCTCACCAGCTTTGACCTGCCGAATGCAATAGTTTTGGGCGTAGGAAAAGAGTTCACGCCAATCAACCTCTGCAAAAGCAGCGGTGTTGTGTATGAGCAAGTAGGCTAGGCGCGGATAGTCCTCTGTGCTAGATTCCCCTACCAGCAAGCGCAAGACCAGGTAGTAGGCAGCCATTGTAGGCACATTTTCATGGTCATAGTTGCGCAGATAAGCCATCAAGCCGCCTGCAAGGCGGGTGTCATAGGAACCCGAAAGGATCGATTGTCGATTGATGAGTTCACAAGTGAGCCGCAAACGCGCGATGAGGTAAAAGTCATCGAGATAATCGACCAATTGCTGCAGATTGTTATCATAGGCACGGCCTTGATGATGCATCAAGGAGCGCACCTCGACGTCCACGACTTGATAGCGCTGGAGAAAGTGTTGCTCATTCTGGGCCGCTTCAGCAGCCAATCGATGATGGATGCGCTTGAGTTGCAACTTGAAGTTTTTGTCCAGATGCCGCTTTTCAAAGGATTCCAGAATGTGAAGCTCCTTGAGTGCGGTCGTTTGCTGATACCTCTCCATGCCCAAAAACGCCTCTAGATGCTTCAAGAGAGCGTTCATCTCGCTTGCAATCTCTTGATCGCTACCGATGCGACCAGGATGTGCCCTTTCCCAGACGTCAAAACGGTTGCATTGATCAGCTGGAAATGTCGGTGCGAATGCACGCAAGGTGCGATAGAGGGTCAGCAGATTCTCCTGCCGATTAAAATACGGAGAGCTAAGGTAATCGTCGAAACGCCGCAGGTCGGCGGGCTCAAAACTGCGGAGCAAGGCGACCAATTTGCTGTTTTGCATCCCCAAAGATGACCAATTTTGAGAAATATCAGGTGTCCTCCAGAAGACAATTAAAAATTTATTGCATCAATATTTAATCATTTACATTTACATTACATATTGTTAATACCTGTTTATCAATTTATAACAAGTAAAAATTGTACAAATATATTACCCCAAATATCGAACAAACTTTCAAAAAAAGCCAAAAAATGTATTTCACCACGGAAAAAGACCGTCTTAAGTTTACAATGAAAACATAGGTCACCTTTTGAAAATGGTTGTTATGCGTAAGTTATCGATCCTATTTTGCCTCGCTTTGCTCAGTGCTACAGGCCTACAGAGCCAGATTTTGATCGTGTACCCTGGAGATGCCAACAACAATGGAATCGCCAACCACGTGGATTTGCTCCAACTAGGGCAAGAATACAATGTGACCGGCCCAGCACGTAACATTTTGCCCAATACCGTTTGGATTGGAGATACTGCCCTCGCTTGGGGTGGCCCAGCTTTTGTGGATCCCGGCTATGCCGATTGTGATGGCAACGGCATTGTCGATAGCTTGGATCTGAATGCCATCGTTCAAAATTTTGGGTTGACCCATGGCGGCGCAGTGGGACAAGATTCAAACTCATTTGGCGGATTTAACGCGCCACACCTTCAACTTGTAATGGGTATCGATAGCATTTTTGTTCAAGGGGTAACTCAGCTTTCGCTCAATATCAATCTTGGCAGCAATATAATTCCTGTGGACAGCATCTATGGCTACGCGTTCACGATTGATTTCGATCCCGGAATCGTTGACCAGCTGAGTTTCGCCTTTGCTCCCAACGGCTTCGCCATAGACAGCGCCAGGTCATTGCGGTTTGTGCGAATCGACACGTTGCTTGGCAAGATTTACGTGGCTGCGACGAATATCGACCATGTGAACCGCGCGGGCGCGGGTACGATCGCCACCATCGGCATGGTGATGGACGACGACATCCGAATCAATGGGAACTGGAGCCTGCTCTTCACACCCAGTGCATTGCTCGCCTACAGCGCCAGCGGAGCTACCATCCCGATATTCCCACAAGGTGATACGCTCCACATCACTACTGGGAGACCAGAACCCGGGATCTCTGGGCTTGAAATCTATCCCAATCCTGCACACGACCGTGTCTCTGTAAGCAGCCAACACCTACCCATAAGAAGCGTAAAGCTTTTGGATGCCCAAGGAAGGTACCTATTACAAAATCAATCTCCCAATCCGTATTTCGTCACCCTCAATACTGACCAGCTTCCACAAGGCTGCTACTTCCTAGAAGTGCACGTCCAGGATCGCATCTTGCGGAGAAAACTGGTCATTCTCTCTCACTAATATCCAACTCAGAGAAAATACTAAAGAAAATGAAAAAAGTAAGCCACTTTACACTGCTCCTTGCACTTTGCTTTGGCTACATCCAAGCCCAGTCCTATACGCTCACCCTATCAGGGCACGTGACCGACATCAACGGTGGCGCACCAATCGCCAACTATCCAGTCGATGTCGTGCTGGACTCAACCAACTTCTTTGGATTCTATTACTACAATAATGTAACCACCGACAACAACGGCTATTACAGCGACACCGTGACCATACCCGGCAGCGTCCCCTCTGGTACAGGCAGCACAAGTGTACGTGACTGTACGCCTGCAGGCATCCCCACGAACTCATTTTCTTACCTGGCCTCTACAGGAACGATCAGCAATCTCGACTTCGCGATTTGCCCCAACCTCTCCATCGGTTGCCAAGCTAGCTTCAACCCCCAATGGATCCAAGGCACGACCAACGTGAATTTGACCGATTACTCATATAGCACAGCCGGCACCATCAATGCATGGGCATGGGACTTTGGCGATGGCAACTCGAGCACCACCCAAAACCCAACCCATACCTATGGTAGCATGGGCACCTATCAGGTATGCCTTACGATTACAACCACCACCGGCTGCTCAAACACCTTTTGCGACACGCTTGCACTTGGCAACAGTGGCGTGAGTTGCTGGGCCACGATCATGCACACCATTAACCCCAACGGCTCGGTGACCTACACGGCAAACGCAGGTGGCACTGGTTCCGTGACCGATTACCTGTTTGACTTTGGAGATGGAAACACAACCTCTGGCATGTCCCCTACCGTCGTCCACACCTACGCGACCAATGGATATTATACCCCTTGTGTCTATGTCGATTTTAGCGACTCTTGCCGTGCAGTAGCCTGCGATAGCGTGAGCATCGGCAGCAGCGGTGGATGCCAAGCTAGTTTCTATTCCTACGCCGATACCACCGGCCAATACAGCATCATTATCGTAGATCAGTCCACAGGCAGTGGCCTCTCCTACCTCTGGACATTTGGCGACGGCAGCAGCTCCTCACTTCCCACACCCTCACACCAGTACAATGGCCCAGGTACCTACGTGGTCTGCTTGACCGTGACCTCGACCAACCCTGCATGCACGAGCATGTATTGCGACTCGATCACCGTGATCAACAAGATCAATGCACCTTTCACGATCAATGTCATCTCCAGCACTGCCACCGCAGTGAAGCCCACGGTGGAAAACACTGCCAGCGTAAGCATCGCTCCCAATCCTGCACATGACTATTTCCAAGTGCAACTGGGCCTCAACAAAGCCAGCAATGTAAGCATCACCCTGATGGATCTGAGCGGCAAAATCGTCGCCTTGGAGAATGCAGGCAACTTGGGCACTGGCAACCATAGCATACGCTTGAGCACTGCAGAACTGCCTGCTGGTCTCTATTTGGCCCGTGTACAAGCTGGCGAAGGCTTCAGCACCCACAAGGTCATGATTGCCCGCTAATTGATTCTCCAGAATCCTCCAAGTTCAGAAACTAAGGTTAACAGCCCTGCCATTTTGGTGGGGCTGTTGTTTTTTGTCGCATGCTTTCAACTCTCGATCACCACAAACGAACTCTCTGCATGCCGAGCCATCCCAACTACGAGCTCATTGAGAGAATGGATTTGAAGCGCATATCCCCCAATATCCTTATGTTTGTAGCGATGCCGATCGACTATAAGATGGGGCGCCGTGGCGCGACGCAAATGCTGATGTATAGACTCCGCAGGAGCCTACCCGCAAGCCTGCGCCTACGTGTATGGCAACGCACGGCCAGACGAGTCTTTGCCCGCAAGGGATACGCGCAGCAGGTCCCGCTGTTCCGATCGGTGGAATTGGAGACGCGCACGCGCTGCAACTCGACCTGTAGTTTTTGCGCCGCTTCCATCCTCACCGACAAGCGGCCCGATGTCTTGATGCCCGAGCCGCTATATGACAAGCTCATCGAGGAGCTCGCCTCCTTGAACTACAGCGGGACGATCAAGTTTTTTGTGAACAATGAGCCCTTACTCGACAAGCGTACAGCGAGTTTCATTCGCAAAGCGAAGGCAGCACTCCCCTATTTGCGCACCGAAGTCCACACCAATGGCCTGAAACTCAATCCAAATTCCGGTAGAGAATTGTTGGAAGCGGGCTTGGATCACCTATATATCAACAATTACAGTCAGGACCATCAGGTCCATCGCGGCGTGCAAGCCTTTTTGGACGAGGTCGCACCCGCATTCCCTGCTGTCGAAATTGTGCTGCACATGCGCCTACTCGATGAGCAGCTCCTCAACCGTGGCGGCACTGCCCCAAATGGTCGCGCCATCACTGACCCATTGCCCCTCCCCTGCATCCTCCCATTCGATGAAATCGTGGTGACTGCCGACGGGAGGGTCACCATTTGTTGCCAAGACCATTATTTTGAAGCAGCCGTCGGCAATCTCCAGACGCATCGCATCGACGAAATCTGGTATGGGGAAGGTTTCCAAAAACTGCGGGCAGCCCTTTTGAAAAGTGATCGCAGCCACAACAAATTTTGCGCAGCCTGCGATTTCAAGGGCTACAAAGAAGAACATCTGACCAAGGGCGAATCCATCCGGAACCGCGCCGTCGGTGCCCTTTTGGAAGATTTCGCAGACTAACTCATGGTCTAATAGTCGGTCTCGCGACAGATCAATTGGAAAATCAAGATTTTCCAAAAAAACCTCACCCTTCATGCAACGAATATTTCGGATCTCGTATCTAATCCTAAAACGGGGTTGAAAAAATCAGCTGCCGTAATTCGGAAATCTCAATTTTTAATCACCATGTCTCGCGCAAAGCGCGGACAAAAAATGAAGGCAGCCATGGAAAATGTAATGGAATTTGGCATCCTTCTCTTGCTGGTTTTTGCCTTTTCAGCGCCGATGTTGGCGGGCATGTTTAAACGCCATTGGGGGCAAACGGAGAATGAAGAAGACTAGCCCCCGCTGATCAGGTAGCAAGGCTGTCGATCAAGGACAGC
Organism: Bacteroidota bacterium; assembly: GCA_031415375.1. Taxonomy (GTDB): domain Bacteria; phylum Bacteroidota; class Bacteroidia; order J057; family JADKCL01; genus JADKCL01. The sequence goes on from JANORP010000482.1 coordinate 12,969, forward strand.
CTTGCTAAACAAATCTCAGCAATAGAGCAAACGCATTAAGATCGATGATAGCCGATGTCAAATCTTGCATCAGAAAATGGCAATTGGGCAGGAATTTCGTCCGTAGTGGCCATCGAGACTTCCGATGCTACACGTTCGTCGGGCCCGACGCCTAGGCGCACAGGGCCCGACGAACGGATTATCAGGGCGAAATTTGCACAATACCCTCATCGTCCACCAATGGGGCCACTTACTCGAAGATCGATTTTAATGCGTTTGGCACCTCTAGGACCTGCGAAACGCAATTCCCAAGCACAATTGGATGCACGTTAGTGACCCTTCCTGCTATTTTCGGAATCTCAAATAGACCAGAAACCAAAGGTTGTGCAGTCCATCGCGAAACTTGCGAATCTTCTTTTCCCCAAACCTCATGTAGTAGGGAATATGGATTTCCTTGAATTTCAGTTGTTTTTTGAGCGCTTCGATCTTGATCTCCTCGCTCAGTGGCATGCCATCACTCTCGATCCGTAGCCGCTGCAATACAGCCCTTTGGAAAACCCACATTCCACTTTGGCTATCCCGAAGGCCGTAGCGAAAGAGAACTTTTGCAGCCAATGTCAATCCCCAATTGCCTATGCGGCTCACACGGTCCATATTCTCCGGATTTTGCAACGGAAATCTGCATGCTGAAATAAAATCTAGCTTATCCACGAGCAATATCGAGACCAAACGTTCGATTTCTTCCAGCGGGTAAGTGCCGTCTCCGTCCAAGGTGACGACGATCTCTGAATGACATGCTGCAAAGCCGACTTTGTAGGCTGCCCCATACCCTTGCCTTGGCGCAACCACCACCCGCGCGCCAAAACTACGAGCGATTTCAGCGGTTTCATCCGTGCTATTATTGTCCACAATCAACACCTCATCTACGCAACTGGGAACCTTTTGCAGCACATGCGGCAAACCGAGCGCTTCGTTGTAGCACGGAATGATAAGTGTGATGGAGTGACCTTGTAGCATCCAGGAAATTAGGTGATCAGTTTTTGAATCAACCCAAGCATCGCATGTTTCTCGCTCTCCCAGCTCCAAGCCTCGGGCGGGATCGATTGACCGTAAAAAGGCGACCGATCAGCTAAGAAATCAGCACTTATCTGCGCCAATTTGTTGCCGTCACATGGCCAAACAACGCTCATGCCAAAATCAAATTGTGCATTCAGGGCATCCCATTTGGGGTTTGAAGTAAACAAAAGTGGCTTCCGATGCGCCATGAATTCGTAGAATTTGGTGGGGATGCGATCCTTGATGTTTTTTTGCAGCCGATACAAAGCCACACCAAAGGTACAAGCTCGGATGTACATTTCCACCTCCACAAATGGCAAGTAGGTCTCGCCCCCGGCAAGCACAAACCTTTCCTCCAAGCCACTGGCTTTTACACGGCGCCCTAATTCACGCAAGAGCTCCCGATCTTGGCTATGCCCCGCAATGACCAAACCCAGCGGTTGAATTCCGTTGAGCGATTTCCAAAGCTCTATCGCCTCCCATAGACCCCAATTCTCGGCGATCGTCCCCGTCAAGAGCATAAAGGGCAGGCCCTGAGGACCGATCTTATGGCCAACTTCGGCATGCGTCGCACCTTGAAACTTATTGCGAACGATCGCTGTGCGATCTGGATCAAAGGCAACCAAGCCCTCAAAGCAATCTTCGGCCAAGATCAAGCCGTCCCCCCATTTGGGAAAAAGATCCTGGATTATCTTCACCCTAGCTGCCAGGACCTTGCGACTAGCTTCTCCGTAATAGTCTGCATAGAGAATGTTGGCAACGTAATCCTCATGCATATCATAGACGACCTTAGTCCTAGGCGATCTTTCCTTCAGTTTCTGCGCCATCGACAGCAATTCGACGGTGTGAACCTGATATATATCGGCCGCGAGTCTCCTTGCGAGACGAGCAATCTTTGACACTGCCCATATACGTCGCCAGTTCTTGCGCCCAAACACTCCCAACGGAATGATCTGCACACCTTCAAGCATGTATGGAGAGCTAGCAGCATCCTGAGCGATGATCGTCACACGATACCCCTCCTGCACTTGCGCAGTCGCCATCTTGAAAAAGATGCGGCTATGTACCGCTGGATTCAGCAGCGAAAGGTGGCAAATATGCATTCCTTCAAGGGGATATCAAGCGATCGTATGGAAAGTGTACACACCGCATTTGCAAAACACGGAGGGAGATCAAAGCCGTTCAAAGGGCCGCTTGAGCAATGCGCCTAGGTTCTCGTCTTGCTCATTGGGATAATACCGGTCGAGTCCATAGCGTATCTGCTTGGGATCCATGGCCATATAGGTCCCAAATAGCCGATCCCAGATAGCAAACACCGCGCCGTAATTACTATCGGTAAAGGGCTGTTTCCAGTGGTGATGCACCTTGTGCATATTGGGAGAGACCAATACATAGCTGATGATGCGGTCCAAAGTGGGCGGCAAGGAAATATTGGCGTGGGTGAAGGAAGTGAAAATCGTCAAAAAAGTTTGGTAGATCATAACCCCATAAATTGGGGCTCCGCAAACCATCAAACCCATGAGAAAAAACAAGCCTCTCCATACGCTTTCGAGCGGATGATGCCGCAAGCCAGTCGTGACATCGACATTGTTGTCGGCGTGGTGAATTATGTGCCAACGCCAGAAAAGGGAAACCTTGTGCTCAATCAAGTGGGACAGCCAGCCACCAAAAAAATCCAAGATCAGCGCTGACAAAATAACCGTAAGCACAGCCCCCGCACCAATCCACTGTACCAAGCCAAATTGATGCACCTTGCACCAATCGGCGAGCAAAACAATGATAATCCCGAATCCTGTATGGATGATCAAATGAATCAAGGTGAACAACAGATTGACCCCAGCATGCCTCACTTTGCTCTTTTTGTACCGCATCGGCAGCAAAGGAATCGCCCCCTCCACAATCCAGAAAACCAGTAACCCACCGACGATGAACGCCATCCGCTCCAAAGGGCGTTGCTCTAGCGTGCCAAAATGTTCTAATATGCCTTCCCACATAACTATCAAACGTTTGCCCTAAAATAGGCTTTTTTTGAAAATTTTCAATCAATGGAAACCGTTTTAGATCGGAATGCAGACAGACTTCCTATCAAGGTGCTACAAAACAATCGAAAGCCCTGCAGCAATTAACCACTTTCAACTCGCAGCTCCACCAACTGGTCAAAATCAGGTTCAGAGTGCATCTCTTGAAAGACAGGGTATTTCCCAAATTTTGATTCTACAATGATCTTTGCCTCCATCACATTGGCGTGGATAGGATACACACGCCATCGCAAGCAGGCGCTCAAGAATTTGTCGCTATCCTTTATCGCTAATCCCGACACCATTATCGCATAGAAATCGACTGAAAATGCGACCACCTGATGCCATTTCGAAAAAATATACTGTGTTTTTGTCTTGCTTTTCATTCCCGACTATCTTTCTACACTACAAATGTAGCTATTTTACCAACAATAATGGCTATGTCGAGAAAATATTTTTCATCTATTCACTTTTCAACCTCCAACGATCCATACAATTCCTCAAAATGGCCGATTAAGCATGCAAAATGGCTGTTGGAAATAATTATTACCAGCTTGACGAAGTTCTATTTATATTTGCATCAGAAAAGTCGGAGGGATGGCGGCTGCGCGGCAGATTTTCGGATATTCGCAAACAAGCAGGGGAATGCGAAAGGGAAAGGATGCAGGGTTGGATGGTTCGCTTGCGAACACTTTATATATATAATGCGAATGAACACGGACGCACTGAAAGAAAAAATAGAAAACGCCTGGGACAACCGGGAATTGCTCAAGGACAGCGACACAATCGCTGCAATAAATGCCACACTGGCGGCACTCGACGCAGGGACGCTTCGGTGTGCACAGCCGACAGCCAATGGCGATTGGCAAGTCAATGAATGGGTCAAAAAAGCCGTTATTCTCTATTTCCCTATTCGGAAAATGGAAACGATCGAGCTCCCGCCATTTGAGTACCACGACAAGATGGCCCTCAAACACGACTATGCAGCAAAAGGTGTACGCGTGGTACCGCCTGCGACTGCTCGTTACGGGGCCTATATCTCGCCTGGGGTGATCTTGATGCCTTCTTATGTGAACATTGGAGCTTATGTCGATGCTGGCACAATGGTGGATACATGGGCAACCGTCGGCTCATGTGCTCAAATCGGCAAAAATGTACATTTGAGTGGTGGCGTAGGTATCGGCGGGGTCTTGGAACCTGTGCAAGCCGCCCCCGTAATCATCGAGGACGATGCGTTTATCGGCAGTCGCTGTATTGTCGTGGAGGGCGTGCGCGTGGGCAGGGAAGCTGTCCTGGGTGCCAATGTGGTACTCACAGCATCCTCCAAGATCATCGATGTGTCTGGTCCTGAGCCGATTGAATATCGCGGGTTTGTCCCTCCAGGATCTGTCGTCATCCCTGGAACAATCCCCAAAAAATTTCCTGCTGGTGAATATCAAGTGCCCTGTGCGCTCATCATTGGCAAACGCAAGCCCTCTACGGATCTAAAAACCTCACTGAACGATGCGCTACGCGAATATAACGTAAGCATCTGACTATCTAAATCTTACATACAAGCAACCTAAATTTTATTTTTACACAAACCCACTTTACAATGGCTAAGAAAAAAACACAACATATGGTCGAGAAGGAAAATCGGCGATTAAAATCGCTCAAAACCCTCGTGATACAGTTCCTTCAACAAGAACCCAACAAATCTTTTAACCACAAACAAATCGCGGCCGCTACAGGTCTCAAGGGCGAGCTGTCCACCGACCGATTCATCGAGTTGCTGGAATCGATGGCCGCTGCAGGTTTACTCAAAATGCCGGAACGCGGCAAATATTCACTCGTGATCACCCAAAAAATCCTAACTGGCCGATTGGAAATCAAGGCAGAAGGATATGGATTTGTGGTCTTGGACGGGGAGGAAAAAACCGACGACATCTTCATTCCACCCAATCGCCTCGGCAAAGCCATGAATGGCGACCAAGTGAAGATCAAAATCATCAAAAATGGAGGTCGTGGACAGCGTTCCGAGGGAGAAGTCACTGCGGTACTTGAGCGTGCGGCCGATGTGTTTATTGGCACGATCGAGATTGTAGGGCGCATTCCGACATTCCGTCCAGACGATCCGAAACTCAATCAGGAGTTTATGGTGCAGGTCTCGCCCGACATTGTAGTGCGAGACGGTGACAAGGTGCTCTTGAAGCTCGGTGATTGGGACAACCATTTGCCAATAGGTCAAGTAATCAAGGTCTTGGGCAAATCTGGGGAAAATGAAACCGAGATGCACGCCATACTCTTTCAGTATGGCTTTCAAGTAGTATTCCCACCAGAAGTGGAGGCCGAAGTACTGCAATTTGACGGCAAGATCCCTGAATCGGAAATTCAAAAACGTCGCGACATGCGCGGGGTCACGACCTTTACGATCGACCCACATGATGCCAAGGACTTTGACGATGCGCTCTCCTTCCTGCGACTGCCCAACGGCAATGTCGAAGTGGGCGTTCATATCGCCGATGTAAGTCACTTTGTGCGCCCCGGTACAGCTCTAGACGATGAGGCCTACAACCGCGCGACGAGTGTGTACCTCGTGGACCGCACCGTGCCGATGCTGCCAGAGCGCCTGAGCAACGACCTATGTTCATTGCGTCCGCACGAAGACAGACTGACTTTCTCAGCGATTTTTGAAGTCGATGAAAATGGGCATCTTGTCAATGAATGGTTTGGAAAGACGATCATTTACAGTGATCGCCGGTTCTCTTATGAAGAGGCCCAGACAGTAATCGAGGCAGGTGAGGGCGAGTATGCCGAGGAATTGGCAGAAATGAATCGCCTAGCCAAAATCTTCCAGGCCGATCGCTTCAAGCATGGATCAATCAATTTTGAGGAAGACGAAGTCAAGTTCGAACTCGACGAAAAAGGAAAGCCGATCCGCGTCTATCGCAAAGTGCGCAAAGACGCCCACAAAATGATCGAGGATTGGATGCTCATGGCCAATAAGCGCGTGACCGTCCATGTCGCCAAGCTGCGCACGGGCATCCCGGTGCCTTTTGTCTATCGTGTGCATGATCGCCCCGACGAGGACAAGCTGCGCAATCTG
>JANORP010000483.1:0-2657 GCA_031415375.1 Bacteroidota bacterium
AGCTGCAAAATTTCTTGCCCTCAACCTTGGCAACCTTGTCGGCAGGCTCTCGTACCACATAGCCTTACCTCAAAATGCTACTGATGCTTGAAATCTTCGACAAACGCAACCTTCGCCAACTCGCTGTCTTTGCCCTCTTTACAGCCTATTGTGCTGGCTTGGTAGCCCTGCGCATGATCTGGACAGGCAAGCTGACATTTGGCTTTCTTGTCTGGAACCTCTTTTTGGCTTGGCTTCCGATCATCTTCAGTAGCATCACGCAAGTGCTGCACAAGCAAAAAATGCTGGCGCTAGCGGCCTTGAGCCTTGTTCCCTGGCTGCTTTTCCTCCCCAATGCGCCCTATATCCTCACGGACCTCGTACACCTGCGCCCCCGTGCTGGTGTGCCATATTGGTATGACATTTTGCTCATCGCGAGTTTTGCATTTAATGGCCTGTTGCTTGGCTTTTTCTCCCTTGCGCAGGTGCATGATGTGCTGGTGCAGCGACTGCGCCCTGCCTATGCATGGGGACTGGTGGTGCTATTCTCGATCGCGTCGAGTTATGGCATCTACCTCGGTCGTGTGCTGCGCTGGAATAGCTGGGATATCTTGCGTCATCCCCTGCGCATCGCCCTAGACAGCTTGCGCCCATTTGTGCATCCCATGGCCCACAAGGAGGCCGTCGTGATGACCATCGTGCTCACTGGATTCATGCTCGGGGGCTATTTGGTGATGCGGGCGTCTGCTAGCCGCGTCGATCAAAACCGTGACTGATCATGCGTCTTGCGCTGGGAGAGCTACTGGGCAGGCTTTGCCCTTGCGTGGCGATGCTTCCCCAAAATAAGCCCGTATCCAAAAATACTAGAAATTGTACCCAGGGTAGGTCTTGGTAAATTCTGCCGTGTTGAATTTGGGATTCACGACCACATCGTGGTATTCATACTTCTCAAACAAGCCCTTTTCGTCCTTGATGATCTGCACAATGGGCATATAATTTTCTGTATCGATCATGAAGACCGACTCTTTGCCATAGTAGTTGGGGATATTGATAACCTGCCCAGCTTTCACATCCCAATAATCGGCAATGTTGGGGTTCATATCCAGAATCTTGGCGGCTGGCACATGGGTGTTGCGCTCGATCTCGCAGAGATTTTCATCGCCCTTGACCGTGTATTTGACAGGTCCATAGTTGTCGTAGCTAAATTTGATCACATGGGTCATGCGCGTATTCCACTTCTGCACGCCCATGTAGATCACATGTGCATCAAAATCAGCAACGTGCAACTTGTAGAGATGGCGCACGATATCCTCGGTAAACCGAAATCCAAGGCATTTCAAGCTATGGTGCTGATTTTCCATCATGGAGCTGCCCTCGGGCTCTAGGTTCACATTGATCCAAGGGAAGCCGTTGGGATTCACGACTGCCTTGTCGTCGTTGGATCCCTCGATGAAGAGCACTTCAGCACCTGATTTGGGAGCATTGATGTGAATATAGGCTTTGAAACGCGGCTCAAACATTGCCTTGAACTGCATTTCGCCTGAGATAGTCGAGCCATCGGGCAGCCGCTCTAGCCGTTTCACGCGTGCGCTCAGGGAGAAGACTTTGCTGAGGCGCACGAGCATCTCATCAATATGGGTGCGTGCAAGGTTCTCAGCGCGCAAGCCAGCTGACGCAGCAGGAATAAGCATCAACAAAAGCAAGAGCGCGACAGCAGACCGCGAGGTCCAAGTAGATTTTTGAGTGATCAACATCTGCGCAATTTAGCAAGAGTTTCTTGAAGTTGCTTCCGAAGGGTGGAGTGGATTTACGACAATGTCGGCAGCCATTCAATTCGTGCGCTCCCCAGGCTCGAGACACGGCACTGGCTCAGCATTCCGTCATTTGCCAAGGCAGACAGAAACCTACCGCTTCAAGTGCCATATTGGTCGTACCGCTTGCGGAATTGCCAAGGCATCACCTCTACGTGGCGAAGCCAGTGATCCCTTTCAAGCCTTCTCTACCTTTTCAATAGACGGCTTCTCGGTGATGTAACTCAGCACTTGCCGCACGGTCTTGCGGCGGATGAGCCGCTGCATCTCGCGGTCGAGGTTTTTGAGACGATACTGAAATTTGAAGTCCAAATGTTCTTTTTTCACCTCGACAATCTTGAGCAAAAAGGAGTCAGGGTGGATGAATTCCAGATAGGATTCCAAACTATGGATGAGTTCAGCTTCCAATTCGTCGATGCCCTTGATCTTGCTGAGGGAGATTTGGAAATCGATGCTCATTAAACTGATGTCCCTTTTGGTATAGTTGGTCACCTCGCTGCTGTAAAAACGGGCATTGGGAATGATGAGAATGTCGTCATCGTCATTCAGCAATTTGATTTTGAGCAGGCCGATCCCCAAGATTTTGCCTTTTTCCGTGCCGATCTTCACATAGTCATTGATATCAAAATCCCGGGAGAAGCCCAGATAGATGCCGATGAGCATATCGTTGATGAAATCCCGGGTCACGATCGCAATCGCAGCCGCAACAAAACTCAGCGTGGTAAAAAGTGTCTTGAAGTCAATGCCAAAGTACCCAAACAGCGTGGCCCCCACAGCTGCACCCGACACGAGAATGAAGACATTGCGCAATCCAATGATAAACGTATCGTGGAGCAAGTCACTGAGTCGGTTGCGACTGCGGTACAG
>JANORP010000484.1:0-13661 GCA_031415375.1 Bacteroidota bacterium
TTACCCGTTGGGCCAGATTGCTCGACGCTTCCGCGAATTTGTCTTATCTTGCTTGCAGCGGGGCTAGGTGGAGGCGCGGGACGGAGATTCCCCTTTTTTTGGATAGTTAGGCTGGTTTGGATTTGATTTTGGTTGTTCACAAAGAGAAACTGATGAAGCGACTTCTTCTGCTATTGATTGCACTTGTATCCTTGTTCCAATTGGGCTCAGCTCAGGTGATATGCACCTATTGCTTTGACACCAACGACTCGATCAGCAACAACGTCACCAACTTGATTGTGAATGGCAGCTTTGAGAATACCAACTGTATTCCCAACTCCAATGCGAATACATTTTGCCCCAACTCGGTCAATTACAATTGCAACCTCAACAACTGGACATGCACCGGCGGTGGGTCACAAACCTATTGCCAAATCTTCAACAATGCCTGGTCCGCGATTCCCGATGGACTCCATGCGGCCTATTTTGGAAACAACTTCTGTGATCCTTGCTCTACGACCCCAGACGACACGAGTTGCCTGGTCAAGGCCAACTGCGAGGTCACTGGCGTGCCACCTGGCTTTCCGCAAGGTCCAGCGGCATACGGCGGTGGTACGGGCCTGAGCTTGGAGCAAACGGTCACTGGCCTCACCATCGGCGCGACCTACGTGCTTGAATTCTGGTCTGGCGGCGAGGATTTTGGTGCCTTTGTGAATCCTGGGGTCTTCGGGCTCGACATCGGATTTGGCGTGATGATGCTGGAAACCGTGCCCACTGACTTTGGCGATATCGGCAAGACACATATCATCATCTTCAATGCGACGGCGACCTCGCACACGATCAAGTTTACCAACTGGGGCCACTTTTGCTCCTCTTGCTCTGAGCTCACCCTCGACTTGGTGCGACTCTACCCCATTTCCCAATTGGATCCATCGGTCAATCCTTGCGTGAGCCCATCGCTTGCCGTCACGATCACGCCTGTGCAGCCGACTTGCAATGGCAGTTGCGACGGCAGCGCGACGGCCAACCCCAGCAGCGGCACCGCTCCCTACTCCTTCCTTTGGAGCAATGGGCAGACGACGCAGACCATTACCGCGCTGTGCGCTGGCCCCTATTCGGTCACGGTCACCGATGCGACGGGCGACACGGCTACCGCCGCGACGACGCTCATCGCCCCTCCCCTGCTCACGGTCTCGCTCAGCTCCACGATCTCGATCTGCAATGGTGCCACAGGTACCGCTACCGCGACACCTGGCGGCGGCACTCCCAACTATACGTATCTCTGGAGTCCCAGCAACCAGGTGACCCAAGTGGCCACCAACCTGGCACCTGGGCAGCACACGGTCACCGTGACCGATAGCCGTGGTTGCACGGCCACAGGTTCAGTGGTCGTGGGCCAGACTGCCCCGCCCGACCCGAGCTGGGCACTGATCTCCGGCGGATCTTGCATCAACGGTGCCCCCTATATCGTGAATGCCACGGGCAACAATCCCAACGGCACGACCTATAGTTGGACCTTTCAAGGTGGTGTGCCCGCCACTGCGAATACCCAAAATGCCCAGACAACCTTTGCCTTGGGCGGCGCACATGTGGTGACCTTGGTGGTCGCCAACGGGCCTTGCCGCGACTCGCTCTCGCAGGTGATCACGGTGGCTGGGTTACCGGTCGCAAATGCTGGCCTCGATGTCTCTTTCTGCGAAGGCGAAGGCGGAGCATTGCTCTCGGGCAGCGCGACGGGCGGCACTGCACCCTACTATTATTCCTGGTCTTGCAATACCACGATGACCCCGTTTTGCGGTCTCGACTCTACCTTTGACGATGATCCATTGGCGAATCCAGCTGCAACGGCTTGGTTTTACCTGCAAGTCACAGGTGCCGACGGCTGCGTGAGCCAGCTAGACTCGGTCTTGGTGACGATCCTGCCCAAACCGATTGTGGATGCTGGCCCCGACGTCGCCATCTGCCAGCAACCCGCACCCGGCGCCCTCATCACGGCCACAGTACTCAATCCTGCCGCTGCGCCTGGGCCCTACACGATCGTGTGGACGCCGAGCTTGGGCCTCAACAACAATACGATCTTCACGCCCTTTGCGCGCCCAGACACAACGACGATCTACACGGCCGTCGTGACCTCCTCCAATGGCTGTTCCAGCGCCCTCACAACGACCGATACACTGAGTTCGATCACGGTCGTCGTGAATCCACAGCCGATTGCGGAGGCGGGCCCCGATATCGACGCTTGTCTTGGCGACAGCACGGTCTTGCAAGGTCTCAGCTACGGCGCCGGCCCTGTCTATACCTATGAATGGAGTCCTTTTACGGGCTTGAGCGATCCCACGATCCCCAATCCCGTAGCTTCCCCTCCTTTCACGACGCAATACATTCTCAACACATGGTCCAATGGTTGCCCGAGCATCGGTGACACGATGACCTTGTGGGTACACACGACGCCCACACCGAGCGCGGGCAATATCGTGGAGATCTGCCTGGGGGATTCCGGACAACTAGACGCCTTTGGCGTGGGTGATAGCACCGCATTTTACACCTATCTCTGGACGCCATCTGCGAGCCTCGACGATGCGACGGCCGAGAATCCATTGGCATCGCCAGACACGACGACCGTCTATGACCTCGTCGTGACATCCAGCTGGGGCTGCGCCAGCCCAGTGACCCAGGTGCAGGTCACCGTGCGCCCTACTCCGATCGCCGAGGCAGGCCCCAACTTTACGATCTGCGAAGGCGACACCTTGCAATTGCAAGGCAGTTACGGGTACACGACGACCGAACCCGCCGACCCCAGCCAAGTCTATTTTGCCTGGGTCCCTGCGAATACGCTAAACGACACAACACTTGCGCAGCCCTGGGCGACGCCCACGCAATCGACGGTCTATGTCCTCGATGTGCGTTACACCTTATGCCATACCCAAGACTCGATGCTGGTCACAGTGATCCCTACCCAGCAACCTGCGGTGTCTGCCGATACCAATGTCACCTGCCAAGGCGATCCCGTCCAGTTGCATGTGAGCGGCGGTCTTGGAAACGCGCTTTATCAATGGTCACCCGCGACCGGACTCGACGATCCACAATCGGCCGATCCGTTTGCGACGCCCGACAGCAGCACGGTCTATATCGTGACCATGCAAGAGGGCGGCTGCGTGACCCGTGCACAAGTGGCATTGGAAGTGGTGCCCAGCCCGATTGCCTCCTTCCTGAATTCGACCCAACTGGGTTGCTCGCCCTTTCCGGTGAGTTTCATGAGCAATTCCGAAAATACCATCCACCATATTTGGAACTTTGGCGATGGGCAGATCTCCAATGAGACCATGCCAGTCCATACCTACGACGAGGCGGGGACCTATACGGTCACGCTCATCGCGGTGAGCACGGGCGGCTGTGCAGACACAGCCACCATGGCCAATTTCCAGGTGATCGACGCGATCCAAGCCGACTTCAGCATGGCGCCGCTGGGCAATCCATCGGTCACGACAGTGCCATTGGAGTTGTTTTTGCCACAAGGCAGCGTGGTGTTCCAAGACCTGAGCGATGTCGTACCGACGGAATGGTATTGGGATTTTGGTGACGGTCAGCTCTCTGACTTGGTAAATCCGACCCACGATTACACACAGCCAGGCATGTATTTTGTGACACTCACCACGGTGAATGCCTTTGGTTGCATCGGCAAAATCGAGCATGGCCCGATCGTGATCAAATCCCCCGACCTCTTCATCCCCAATGTATTTAGCCCCAACGACGACGACAACAATGACGTCTTCCGTGTGCAATACCAAGGTTCGCAGCCCTTTGAACTCCAAATCTTTGACCGCTGGGGCGTCTTGCTCCATGCGACCCGCAACAAGGAGCTGGGCTGGAAGGGACTCAACCAAAAAGGTGCGGCTGTACCCGAAGGTGTGTATTTTTACAGCCTCACGATTGCCGACAAAGCCTATACCGGGACGGTAACGCTGGTGCGCTAAATTTGACGAAGAAAGCGATTTCGATGCAACAGGTATAAGCCCTGCAGCATCGAAATCGCTTTTTTTATTGGTCTGGGGCCGCTATGACTTTCAAAACTTGCTTATCCACAATTGAACAAATGCATCCTTCATTGAAATTTTCGCTTTCCTTCCTGCTGGCCTTCACGGGCTTGCAATCACTGTCTGCACAGAGTTTGCAATTCCGGCTGAGCTACGACAACACGATCATTGGCGAGCGGTGCACACGGTTTCGTTCGTCGCCTGGCTTTGATTTTGAATATACCTTCTCAGAAGATCAAAACAGCCAATTTTATGCTGGCCTCGGCTTCGCCTATTTTCGACCCAAATCCAGTATTTTCCGAATCGTCAATTCTTCGGGGGTGACGACTGCCTCCTACGCGAACGTCCCGATGTTGCCATTGCGCGTCGGCATTCGACAAGCATTGTTCGAAAAGTCCTCGGTATCACCGACCGTGGGCCTCTCGATGGGCTATTATATTTGCTATTTCAACGAAACCACCAACAACGCAAACAACTCAGGCGGCCAAGGCTTTGCCGGCGGCATGGTTGGGGCCGCGCCTACGGTGGGCATCGTTTTTGGAAAAGGCAAATTGTTCACATATTCCGCAGAAGCCCGCGCGCATTTCATGGGCAATATCGGCGCGGAACTCTTTTGGAGCTATTTGGATCTGGGGTTCCAGGTGGGCGTTTGGTTGTGAGAAGGTGCTGACATATTGTGGGGAATTGCGGCAAGCCATACCAATCATCAAGGTCAGCCCACAGAACACCTTTTTTTGAGGAATGTAGGGACGGATCAGGGTTGATCCAAAGACGTAGATGGATGGTGACTTGGGCCACCGAACTGAATCTCTGAATTTCGTTCCCATTCAACGCAGCAAACCACCATTCATCCTTCAATTCCGACCATTCATACATCCAATTGGCAATTCTCATCCAAGTTCATTAACTTATTGCTCATTGAAGATCACGCCTTTGCGTGTCGCTATTTTGACATCATCACGAACCGTACATGTTTTCAAGAAGTTTGCTTACGCTGCTCTGTTTGTTGCCCGCTCTTTTTATTTCTGCTGCCCCTGGGCTCCCTGGCGGACCCACGCAGGCGGGTGCAAAGCATGCCCCTGCGGATGCAACGCCATATCTCAAATTTATCCAGAATAAGCGCCAATGGGACGCGCCTGTGCAGTACCGGAGTGACCTGATCGGTGGCCGAGTATGGCTCCGCAACACGGGATTTACCTTCGCGTTTCAAGACATGGCCCAAATGGATGCCATTCACCAGAAGTATTACCATGACCACACCAATCTCCCTAACGAAAGAATGGAGAACGAGATGGTGAATCTGCATAGCTTCCAGATGGAGTTTCTAGGCGCCAATCCAGCACCTGTATTCTCCAAAAGTGGAGGCTCTGCCCCCATTTATCACTATTTCATCGGCAATGACCCTAGCCGCTGGGCCACCAATATGCAGGCTTGGGACAAGGTACACTATGAAGGCGTGTATCCAGGTATCGGCATCGATATCTATAGCCAAGGCACCAATCTCAAATATGATTTCCTGGTTGCCCCGGGTGCAGATGTGCAGCAAATCCGTGTGGCCTACAGCGGCCCCGACAAGTTGTTTCTGCGCGATGGCGACCTGCATATCGAGACATCTGTACGCAACATGGTCGAGATGAAACCTTTTGCTTATCAAATGCAAAATGGCAAGCAGGTGACTGTCCCTTGCAAATTTGTGCTCGAGGGCCAGGTACTTACCTATGAATTTCCTGCCGACTACGACCACACGCTCCCCTTGGTGATCGACCCTACCCTGGTCGCAGGAACCTATTCAGGCTCTACTGCAACTTGTTATGGACATGCGGCGACGTTTGATGACCTCGGCAATATCTATGCTGCGGGCCTCGCTTTTGGCGTCGGCTTCCCGACGACCGTAGGCGCATTTCAGGTGAATTTTGGTGGCAGCGAAGACATGGGCATCAATAAATACAGCCCCGATGCGAGCACTTTGCTTTACTCGACCTACATCGGTGGCAGCAGTTCAGACTACCCGCATTCCATGATCGTGAACCATGCCGGTGAGCTTTGTGTTTTGGGATCCACGGGATCTTCTGACTTTCCGATCACCGTCGGTGCATTGGACAATGTCTATGCTGGAGCTTCTGAAATCGCAGTCTGTCATTTGAATGCCACTGGCAGCGTGATGATCGGGGCGACTTTCCTAGGCGGTAGCGACGATGATGGCCGCAACAGCGGAGCCACGAGCTTCCACTATGGCGACACCTACCGGGGAGAAATCATTGTCGATGCGGCCGACAATATCTACATCGCTTCGGTGAGTGGATCTGCAGATTTCCCAACGACTCCGGGCACCTTTCAAACGACTGCGGGTGGGGCATTGGACGGGATCATTGCCAAGATGAATCCTACATTGAACACATTGATTTGGTCGAGCTATATCGGTGGTGTTGACAATGAGGTCGCGACATCCCTCAAGCTTAACGGAGCCGGGGACGTCTATGTCACTGGTGGCACAGAGAGTCCTACGGGGGTTCATGCCACTGCCGGCTCTCTCAATCCGACCTCCCAAGGTGGGGTCGATGGATTTCTCCTCCACATCAACCCGACGGCAACGACGGTCTTGCAAGGTACCTATTTAGGCACGTCGGGTGGGGATATCGGCTACTTTGTAGAGATCGATTATGCAGGATATCCTTATGTCTTGGGTGAAGGCCCAGGTTATACTGTATCGCCAGGGGTTTATTCGCAGGCAGGCGGGACGCTGTTCGTTTCCAAATTTGCGGCCAACCTCAGCAGTGCAGCTTGGTCCACAGTCATCGGCAATGGTGCCTCTAACCTCTCCCCTACAGCCTTTTTGGTGGATATTTGTGGCAATATCTACATGGCTGGCTGGGGCGATTGTGCCTCCTTGCCAGTGACCCCCAATGCCTTTCAGCCCGTGGGATCCTCCGATTTTTACCTGTTGGTGATGGAACCCAATGCGGTGGCCCTCCTTTATGCCACCAATTTTGGTGGCAGCGGTTGGGAGCACGTCGATGGTGGCACGAGCCGCTTCGACAAGCAAGGCGTCGTCTATGAGGCCTCATGCTCCAACTCTACCAATTGGCCTACCACACCTGGCGCAGTGTTTCCCACCTCGACTGGAAATAGCTGGGACGTGGTCTGTTTCAAGTTTGAATTCAACTTTGTTGGGATCGCAGCAAGCTTTGCCTCGGTCAATGCGCCCAATGGCTGTGCTCCATTCCCCGTGAACTTCATCAACAACAGTACGCATACTCCTACCACCTATTATTTCTGGGATTTTGGGACGGGTGACACCGATACTGCCGCCAATCCGACCTATATCTACACGTTACCAGGCACTTACACGGTGACGCTGATCGTTGTGGACTCTGCCGCTTGCGCGGGATCAGACACGGCGACCATACAGGTGATCATCACGAGTCTGCCTCCCTTGGTGCTCGATCAAGACACGACATTTTGTTTCGGTGGTTCCGTGCAATTGTATTCGCCATCGATCATAGGTGCGACCTATCTTTGGTCGCCTGCACTGGGACTTTCCAATCCTACGATTTCCAATCCGCTGGCCCAACCCCTCGTGACCACGAGTTACATGCTCACAGTCACCGACAGTTTGGGTTGTGTGAGTACGGGTATCATCGACATCGACGTCTCGATTATCACGGCAGATGCGGGGCCACCCTCCTCCTTTTGTGAGGGCGAGGGCGGCACGCAACTTGTCGCGGGTCCAGTGACCGGTGGCACATCCCCCTACTATTATACATGGACCTGCAATACCAATATGACTCCCTTCTGCGGCTTGGATTCGGTCTATGACAATGACCCCGTCGCCAACCCTGCGGCCAGCGCATGGTATTATTTGCAGGTCACCGATTTTGATGGTTGTCTCAGCCAATTGGACTCGGTCTTTGTAGCCATCCTGCCCAAGCCGATCGTGGATGCGGGCCCAGATGTCGCTATTTGTCCGCAGCCAGCACCGGGATCCCTCATTACTGCGACGGTCCTGAATCCTATCGATGCACCAGGTCCTTACACGATACAGTGGATTCCTAGTCTGGGCCTCAACAACAACGCGATTTTCACGCCCTTTGCGCGCCCTGATACCACGACGATCTACACGGCGATCGTCACCTCCTCCAATGGCTGCACCAGTGAATTGACCACGGTGGATACCCTGAGTTCGATCACCGTCACCGTGAATCCTCGGCCCATCGCCGATGCCGGACCCGACATACACACCTGCCTCTATGACTCCACCGTGATGCAAGGTCTTGGGTATGGCGCAGGTCCTCTCTATACTTATGAATGGAGCCCCTTCAACGGATTGACCAATCCGTCGATCGCCAATCCCCATGCATCCCCAGCCTTCACGCATGAATACATCCTCACCACATGGTCCAATGGTTGCCCGAGCATCGGCGACACGATGACCCTCTGGGTGCATACCGAGCCCACACCGAGTGCGGGCCCGATCAGGGAGATCTGCCTGGGTGAATCGGTGCAACTCGATGCCTTTGGGGCAGGAGATAGTTCGGCCTCCTACACTTATGTATGGACACCAGCTGCGAGCCTTGACAACCCGACCGCCGAGAATCCATTTGCCAGCCCCGACACGACGACGATCTATGAACTCGTCGTGACCTCAAGCTGGGGCTGTGTGAGTCCGATCGACCTGGTCCAGGTGACCGTGCGCCCCACCCCGATTGCAGACGCAGGCCCCAATATCACCCTCTGCGAAGGCGACAGCATCAGGCTTGCGGGCAGTTATTATTATACGACCACTGATACCGCCGACCCCAGCCAAGTCTATTTTGCCTGGACGCCGGGCACCACCATGGAAGACACCACCCTGGTGCAACCCTGGGTTTGGCCGTCGCAGTCCACGCTCTATGTCCTCGATGTGCGCCATAGCTTGTGCCATACGCAAGACTCCGTGCTTGTCTCCGTGCTGCCGACCCAATTGCCGACTGCCCTCGCAGACACGCAGGTGACCTGCCAAGGCTTGCCAGTACAATTCCATGCCAGTGGCGGCCTCGGCAATGCCACATTCACCTGGTCGCCATCGGCCGGGCTCGACGATCCCAATTCCCCCAATCCCACAGCAACCCCCGATAGCACCACGATCTATATCTTGCTGATGGAGGAAGCTGGCTGCGTGACCAAGGCCGAAATCGAGCTGCAAGTGATTCCTAGCCCCAAAGTCTCATTTTTGAGTTCCTCGCAGCTCGGCTGCGCGCCATTTCCGGTGAGCTTCATCAGCAATTCCGAAAATACCATCCAGCACATCTGGAACTTTGGCGATGGGCAGATGTCAAATGAAGTGATGCCCGTACATACCTATGCACAGGCGGGCAACTACACGGCTACCCTCACAGGGGTGAATACAGGCGGCTGCGAGGCCACAGCCACACTCGGAAACATCCAAGTGATCGCCCCGATCCAGACTGACTTTAGCATGGCACCCACAGGAGACCCGTCGGCGATCAGCACCCCTTTGCAATTGTATTTGCCCCAAGGGAATGTTGTGTTTCGCGACCTCAGTGCTGCCATAGCCACACAATGGAATTGGGACTTTGGCGACGGACAGCTCTCAGACGAGACCGATCCCACACATGCCTACCAAAGCCCAGGTATGTATTATGTCACGCTCACGACCGTGAACGCCTTTGGCTGCATCAGCAAGGCCGTGCATGGACCGATCGTGATCAGTTCCCCAGACCTCTTCATCCCCAACGTCTTCTCCCCCAACGGCGACGGTGTAAACGATGTCTTTCATGTGCAATATCAAGGCTCACAAGCCTTTCTGTTGCGCATGTATGACCGCTGGGGCGTCTCCTTGCACCAAACCAACAACAAGGAAACTGGCTGGAAAGGTCTCAATCAAAAAGGCTTGGAAGTTCCCGAAGGTGTCTATTACTACAATGTGACGATTGCCGACAAGGAATATACTGGGTCAGTGACGCTGCTGCGATAAACACATCACCTGTCCCACAAATCGGCAGCGCTTGGTCTTAGATCAGGCGCTGCCGATTTGCTGAGGTCTAGCCGCTGGCTTGCTGCAAAGTGTGGAATTCATGGTTAATCCCTCGTTGTTTTCGAAATGTCCGTTGCTACCCGTTCGTCGTGCCTCCCCGTCCTGACATCGTCGGGAGGAAGGCACGACGAATTCGCCACTTGTTCGTTGGCCCACCCCACAACAACGCTGGGGGCCGACGAACGAGCCACCTGTTCGTTGGCCCACCCCACAACAACACTGAGGGCCGACAAATTCGCCACCTGTTCGTTGGCCCACGCCACAACAACGCTGGGGGCCGACGAACGAGCATTTTGATCATGGATTCGGCGTCGCCGAATGATCGCTTGGCGGCCAATATCGTTCGTCGGCCCTCAAACTTGGCTTTGGGGAGGGCCGACGAACAACGTAATTCCTGCGTTTGCTCCCGCTTCAATTGCCGAATTTGTCGTACACCCGTTTCTGAAGTCGCTATGATTGTTGCCGCAAAAAGTCCTAATTTTGGATATGGATCCCAAGGAACTGTTGGCTCGCTATGTTGCGCGGCATATACAATTGGATGTGGCCGAGGAGGCCTATCTGAAATCGATATTGCGGGTGTTGGTACTCAAAAAGAAACAAGCCATCGTGCAACCTGGCTTTGTATGCCGCTACCGCAGCTATATCGCCACAGGGGCCATGCGCGCCTATCTGGTCGATGATCATTTGCAGGAGCATACGATTGCGTTTGCCATCGAAGATTGGTGGATCACCGACTATTCCAGTTACATCTTCCAGCAGCCAGCCACTTTGTTTGTCGAGGCATTGGAAGACACGGTTGTGGTGCAGATCGACTACAATGCCGAGCAATTGCTGATGGAAACGATACCTAAATTTGAGCGTTTTTTTCGCATCATTACCCAGCGTTCATTTGCCCACCTGCAACAACGCATGCTCTCCAATCTCAGTAAATCGGCCGAGCAACGCTATGAGGAGTTTATCCACAAATACCCGCTCGTCGCGGTCAGGTTACCGCAATATATGCTGGCCTCCTACCTTGGCTTCAGCAAAGAGTTTCTGAGCAAAATTCGCAACAAGCGCGTCAAAAAGTTGAACTAGTTCATACGAATTTCCTATTCAAGTTTACTTTTTGGGGATGCCCCCTGTATGAGATTTGTATTGTCGCTTTTGACATATATCGATCTTAAAAGTGATTAATTTGCTTTGGAAACGCTAGAAATGACTTTTACCGTTCCGACCCGTTCGGAAGTTTCAGAAGGCAATCAAGCCATCTTTGACCACATGTTAAGTGCCTTTGGCAAGGTTCCCAATCTGTACGCCACCTTTGCGTGGAATGACACTGCCCTTGCCGACTACCTCCTGCTTCAAAACCGCAAGAGCCTACTCTCGCCCAAAGAGCGCGAGATCATCAACTTGGTCGTGAGCCAAGTCAATGATTGCAAATATTGCGTCCCCGCCCACACCGCCATTCTCAAAATACATGGTTACAACGATGAGCAGATTTTGGAGATTCGCAGGGCACAAATCTCCTTTGATGCAAAATTCAATAGACTGGCCAAATTTGTATGGGAAACAGCCGTGAACCGTGGCCGTCCTTCGCAAATTGCACTCAGTACGTTGATGCAAGCAGGTTATGCCCAAACACACATAGTAGATATTATGATGGTGATCGGCGACAAAGTGATCAGCAACTATTTGCACAACATCACCCAAATCCCGGTGGATTGGCCAGCGGTCCCAAGCATCTAATCCCGTTGCACTCCCGATGCAGAAAATAGGCATCAGGCTAATGGCACCTCTAAAAACCCATAATGCTCCTTTACTCCGTTGTTCTGTTGAAAATCGGCTCATTTGCTTCAGCAAACGTCGGCTCGAAAAACGAAGCGCCTTGCCTGTTGAGTTTTTAGACATGCCCCAAATTCACTCACTTATTGTTATAAATTTTACTCACAACAATGATGCAACAACGCATTTGGTTCATTACTGGGATTTCCAGCGGCCTGGGCAAGGCCCTTTCCGATGCCGTCATCGCCGCCAACGAATTGGTGATCGGGACTTTCAGGCAGCGGCTCCAAGCCGAGGCCTTCAGTGCTACCCATCCTGGCAAGGGCATCGGGCTCGTGCTCGACCTGAATGACCCCGCATCAATCGCCGATGCCGTAGCAGGAGCGATTGCACAGTGGGGACGCATCGATGTGCTGGTCAACAATGCTGGCATCGGCATCGTCGGCGCCATCGAGGAGGTGAGCATCGAGGAAGCACGCCTCGTCTTGGAAGCCAATTTTTTCGGAACATTCCAGCTCACCCAAGCCGTCTTGCCGATTCTGCGCACCCAAAAAAGCGGCCATATCTTCCAAATATCTTCCCATGGCGGCTTCAAGGGCTTCCCTGGATTTGGCATATATAACGCCAGCAAATTTGCCTTGGAAGGCATGAGCGAGGCTTTGGCAGCAGAGTTACAGCCACTCGGCATTCGCCTCACAATTGTGCAGCCAGGCCCCTTTCGCACCGATTTTGCAGGTCGATCCCTGCTAAAGGCGGCTCAGCAGATAACCGACTACGATGCCACCGCAGGCGCATTCCGGGAACGCATGACCTTGGTCAACGGTGTTCAGGAAGGTGATCCCGCAAGAGCCGCACAAGCCATCATCGCCCAGTCACGCGCCGACCAGCCCACATTGCGATTACCCTTGGGTAAAATCGCACTCGCCACTCTCAAAGCTAAACTCGAAAGCGTGCAAGCAGACCTTGGCATCCACCGCAGCACTGCCGAAAGCGCGGTGTTTGAAGGATGATACATTGGACCGCATACACAATATGCACCTAAATGTCCAAACCATATTTAGAGGGTACTTGCTCCCCCGATACCCCTTGCGATCGGGGGAGCAAGCACTGGGATTGCATGTTTGTAGGACCTCCCTCCTGCCATCGTGACGTGGCCCCAAAGTTTTGCTTGTAGGCCGATGAACGATATTGGCCGTTAAATTTGGAAATCGCAGCGGCTCGACAGAAACAAAAAATGATCGTTGGTCGGCCCATCCCGACGCCATCGAGAAGGTTTTGGAGCCGTCCCCGCCTCTGGAGGAAGGGGCAACGAACAAGTGCCGAATTTAGCTTCACTGAATACGCTAGCCATACACGCCAAACAGATTCACCACCATTTTGTGGATCTTTCTACGAGTCTGCCGCACAGCCAAGGATCATCCTATCGGCATCTCCTAGTTTCACAAATGTTGATGGGATTGCCAGCAACCATCAGTAATGAAATCATGAGTGTCCTGTTGATTGACTCCTGTCTTGCAATGATGGAGCGTAAGGACCAAAAGATCAATTTCACTGAACTCAGGGTTCTTCAAACCCTCATCCTGTACTCATCCCCCAAAACGCAGAAATCCCCGCCCGGCAAGCGCCAAGCGGGGATTTCCAATCTCCAATTGATCACGGCTCAGCGGTTCAAGACCAGTTTCCTGGTCATCACCTCTCCGCCTGCGGTGACCATCTTGGCGAAGTAGATGCCCTGGGCCACGCCCTGCGGCTTCCACTCGACCTCGTAGTTGCGCCCCGCCTCGGCGATGCCGTCGAACAGGACGGCCACTTCCTCGCCCGTCATGCTGTACACGCGCAGCCCGACGACC
>JANORP010000485.1:0-8302 GCA_031415375.1 Bacteroidota bacterium
TTCTATTTTGACTGTTGACATTGTGATTCAGTGTTTAGAGTGGACAAGTATCTGCGATGATGGCAGGTGAGTATTGTTTGGGGATCAGGACGTCGCTGGTTGGCGGCGTGGGGTCTTGTGGGAATCCAATAGGTTTGATGCCATTTTGGACGCCACACTCCAAGATCACGAGATCGGTCGGCAGGTTGTAGATGCCCAGGTCCAAGGTCTCCTTTGGAAGCGGCAGCTCGTTGCCGTCGATGTCGTAGGTAAACATGGTCACCGGCTCCATTTCCAGCTCTTCGAGCAGGGTTTGCGCACCAGCAGGCACCACCTCATAATTCGCGATCGAATTGTTGATGATGAAGTTGATCGCAGCGAGTTCCTTGGCCGCGTCACGGTGCACAGGGATGCGCACGGTGGCATAAGAGGCTTGGAGGAAGGACTCAAAGTGCGGGTCGCTGTCGGTGAGTTTCTGGATTTCATTCCAGTTGTCACTTACTTTTTTACCTTGATCGTCAAGGACGTCGCGGGAGCCATAGAAGTAAGGAAACAATTCGTAGGTGATATTGCGCCAGTCAAATACCGTTTCGAGGAACCTCACCTTCTCAGCGTTGTGCGAATCTTTGCAGCAATCGCTTTGATACTCTTGGCCCACGACATATTTGTCGCTGATCCCGAGTGGATTGCAGCGGAACATTTTGCGCAAAGCCTCTTTCTTGAGCTCTGTACGGATGAGTTCCATCTTTTGCTGCGGATTGAGTCCAGGCAGATTGGGATTGAAGTCGCTCATTTTGGCTTCGGCTTCATCCTTCATATTTTCATAGGCCTCGATGATCGCTTGAAAGGTCTTGACCTGCCATGCTTGAAAGGTTTCTTTCGTGAGCAGGCACTCAATCTCAAAGTTGAGGAGATAGTCAACTTCATTCCAGATGGTGATGTCGAGGTTCTCCGTGATGAGTGTCCCGCTGTAGTCGTTGAAATTGATTTGTCGTGAAGCCCATGGATTAAAGTCTTCTGGACCAGACCACCATTCTATCGCACAATGAGATGAAGCAATAAAGGCTACGAAATTTTCATTCCATGACCAAGCACGCATTTTTGCGATGCTGGCGCCATAGCCTTTTGGGATCGTAATTGATTTCGTTTCACGTTCACCTCCTTTTTTTGCAAAACCCTTGCTCACCACGACACGCTCAGCGGGTGGAGACTCAAGTTTCGTGTGGTACAAATCGCCGATAGCAAGATAGTTATCGCGGTTGATCTTTGTAGGATGGTTGATTGTGACACCACCGATCACGATGGAGCGCGGGTCTTGTGGCAAGACAAGCATGGGTTGATCTTGAACCGTGCGGCTCACATGATAGTGCGAAGGGTGCGCGATGTCAATCTGGAAAATGAGGCGCTTGCCATAATTTTTCAGGGTTGCACGGCTCAGTTTGTTCAGCCACCGATAGACATAAGACTTTGGTCCATCTGAGGTAGTGTTGTCGATCACGTGTGTGACCGTTTCCTCAAACTCTTCAATGGTCTTGGTGCTGCGCTCCAGTTTCACTTTGTGGCTTACACGATCTACGACCTTCTGCACGATTTCTTTCGCATAGGTTTGGGAGGCGCTGTTGGAGTTGGTGGCGCTGCTGGAGCTTTCATAACCTCCATCGACGCTGGCTGTGACCGGGCCGAAGGAGCCAGATACGCTGGCATTCACATTCCAGGAACTTTCTTCCGTCTGGACTTTGGATGCCTCTTTTTCCAGGCCAAATTTCTCGGTCGATTGGGTGTCGGTTTCATGGCTCACCTCGTCTTCAGTCAAAATCGACTCAAAATCTTCGGTACGCTTGAGCCGACGGGTCACACGTGTGTTCAATTCACCAGGCTGGGTGTTGTTGATGTGGGCAATCTCCCCAGGCAAATAGCCAACGGTTTGCTGTTCCACGACGCGCAAATCGGCAATTTGGAAGGGGAATTTGAGCCAGCAACCATGGGAATATACCAAAATCGCGTTGTCGGTAACGGTTGGTTTGGATTCGGGGCGGGTACTCAACTGGGAGGTATCGACCCACTGGTCACCTATGCGTGTATAAGTGGTTTTGGGCGCAAGTGAAATCACCGCCTTGGACATGCTTTGCAATTGTTTGCTCACAAGCTTATCTGCTGCATCAATGGTCAGGATGTCCTTCTTGAGCAAGTTCAAGATCGGATCATATTGCTTCGCTGCGACCAATTTTGTGCTTTCAAAGGTAGTGATTTTGGCTTCTTTAGCTTGGTTGACCATCTTTTGAAGCAATGCCATCTGGCGTATCGCGGATGCAACGGCCTCATTTTTTTGATCCAACCTTGCCAGTCGTCGCTGCTCTACCAGAATCAGTTCTTGCACCTCGGCCACCGAAATTGAAGCCTGTGAAAAGGCATCATTTACAATGCTATAGGCTGTATTGGGTACCAATACTTGGCCATTTGGACGAAATTCAAGGACCTTTTCAGCTTTCGCGTCCTCGATCAGATCCATCACGGTCGTGTATTGGCTATAGGTGTTGAGGATTTGGCTCGAGTCGCTCACGGTCACTTGGTTCCCAACCGTCGCGGGATTGGAGCCGATGAAATTGAAGATCAGTCCATCGGGTAGCACGATCTTGACCTTGCTCTTGGCCATCGCTGGGAAGGTCGCCAGCTTGGATAGTACATGCTCCGTCCTTAATTGATCCACGACCAATTTGTAGATCTGGGTCGTATTGCTTTTGGTGATTGTGCGGGCTACGATATTGTCATAGAGCAGATCATAGTAGGCAACCGTACCTGTTTGGGCTTTGGAGGCATCGACGGCGGACTTCGATTTGAGGAAGGCATCGCTATTGATATAGGTCTGCAGGCATAGGTTGAGCGCCGCCAATTTCTGGGCGTTTGAGAGGGCTACATTCTCATTGATGGCGATCAGATCTACAACCAATGGACTGGCTGGTTGCACAACCAGGTCTGGTTGCGTGCTCACGAGGTCGGAGGCATTCCGAAGTGTCGCAAACTTAAAAACACGTGTATTATCCATAAAAAATCTAAAAAATGGGGTGACAAGGAGCGGCCCGACGTGGGACACCCGATCAATTTCATGTGGTTCAAAAAGTGCTTTGCCATGGGCATGCGTCGTCTGCTCAGCATTGCATACAGCAGCTTGATGTGGCAGCGTCGATCTCCGCGTGGCCCTGGTACTTGTGCAATCGCCCTAGGGCGATGATTTAGCAATGCTAAATTAGATGGTGGATGTTTGCCGCTGAGGCAAATGCTTGCGTAGGGAGTGCATTAGTTCATCAAGATCGGCATTTCGTCTTTGAAAAATTGTCGCCACAGGCATGCTCTGTTTTGGCAATTTTTTGGGTTTGGGGTCTTGGAGGGCGCATCTTGCGCCTCGGTCGCGCGGTGTCTGGCCTGGCCATCGTTGCGCGGGTTGCTGTGTTTTTGAAGGTGATTTTTGAAGCGAATCATAGTGTGTCTCTTTCTATAATTCAAAGATCGCACCGCACTTTGACATCTCGTGTCAAAAATATTGGGAAAGATTTGGACACAGGAAACTTGGGTGTAAGACAGATTTGGCAGCTGTTCGTTGGCCCTTCCTAAAACAACGTTGTGGGCCGACGAATGAGCAAATCTATTCCTGATGCGTAGCAGCGATTTCCAAATTTTGCGGCAAATACCGTTCATCGGCCCAGAAACGAGCCTTGGGGGCCGTAGGCGCCGAGGCGTGATGGCCAAGGAACAGGCCCAGTGCCGACTCCATCAACCTGAGATCGCATCTACAAGTCTCACGTTGCCCGATTTACCCCACTCCCCGCAGTTTACCACAACCAAAAACCGATTTCATCGGTGCACGCAGTGCCGCAAAAATTTCGCTCTTGGTAATGAGTCACTTGCTCATCAAAGACGGATCAAGCAGTGTTTTTTTCAATTTGCCAGCTTTCCTTGCTTTCATGCTATTTTTTTTTTTACTATGTTTGATTTAATGGTTGCTAAACCATGAGCCGTCAACGCGACCTCGCCTTTAGAATCACGCTCGTTCTTCCAAAGAATCCTATCAGACTCCAATCAATCTTGGAGCAATAGCGTTTCGCGGGTCATGTTTTTCTACTTATCAATTTTCAATCATTTTAAAGCTTATGAAACGACTCTCGTTGTTTTTATTGGGCGGATGCCTATTGGCTGGTCTCAGCGCATGTTCTGTGGACAAAGATGCGGCAGTGCAATCCACCCAAATCAAGCCCCAAAGTGCTGAGGGCCGCATTATTCCCAACCAATACATCATCCAACTGAAGCCGAGCGTAGTGCCTTCTGCCCGCGAGCGACTCGATTGGGCAACCATCAGCGATCGTGAAGGCAAGATCGCTCAAATGATGGTGCTCAATGCACAGGTGGAAAAAGAGCTGGACCAATGGCTGGCCCAATTTGATCTGGGCGACGATGCGATCATTCAGAAATATACAGCTGCAATGGTTGGTGCCGCTTTGAAATTGACGGAACGGCAGTACAACTTGATTTCCAGGAATGCTGCTGTCGGTTCACTGGAGTTTGACCGCTATGAAGAAATTCCTCCCTATCAAATAGAGAGCGTAGGCACTGCCAATGGTCGCATCATGGCCCAAACCACACCTTGTGGCATCACCAATGCAGGTGGGGCAGGCACTGCCAATGGTACTTGGATTTGGATTGTGGACACGGGCATCGATTTGGATCACCCAGACCTCAATGTCCAAACCAATACCACTTTCGCAGTTTCCTTCGTCGGTGGCACAGCTGATGATTGCAATGGCCACGGTTCGCATGTGGCAGGCACTGCTGCTGCACGCAACAATACCATCGGTGTAATCGGGATGGCCCCGGGTGCTTTGGTGGTGCCTGTGAGGGTGTTTGGATGTACAGGCGGTAGCGCAACCTCCACGATCGTAAGTGGCATCAACCACGTGGCGACTTATGATTTCACGGGAGATGCGATGAACTTGAGCCTCGGTGGTTACTATGGCACGAGTGGATGCGCTACGGGTTCCAGCTATTTGTCCTCCATCACAACGGTAGCAAACGGCGGCACCAACGTCGCCATTGCTTCTGGCAACAACAATAGCGTCGCGGCCTATTATCAACCCGGTTGTATCAGCGGGACACGGATCTATACCGTGACCAATATGCGCTGTGATAAAAGCTACTACAATGATATCACCTACGGTGGCAATTATGGTAGGCCTCCTGTAGATTGGATCGCTACTGGTACCAGCGTTTACAGCACGTACAAAAACGGCGGCTATGCAACGCTTACAGGTACATCCATGGCTACCCCACACGTCGTCGGCATCTTGCACTTGCGCAATGCCGCCCCGCTTTCAGGTGGCAATGTGACCTACAGCGGCGTCACCTATCCAATTGCAGTGCGCTAAAATTTGGAATTTCATTTTCCTACAGTTTTGGGAGGCGGCCTAGGTCGCCTCCCATTTTTGTGGTGTGGCTCTTGATGGATGGCCAAATCCAGTACCTGCGTCGCGAAGGGTTGGCATAAAGGCACATACTCCGACTTAGGTGGCTATCGCAAGTTGGTTTCAGAAGCCCTTGATAACCTCGGATCTGGATTAAAATCATTTGATGGACGCCAATTCCGCAGGAAAGGCAGGTTTTTTCAAACGCGCCCATGCAGGGAAAGGTCGCGACCTTTCCCTGCATGCACCAATCACATATTTTTGGGCCGTTTCTGCGGAATTGGCACGATTTTCAAGATCGTACTATCCAGAAGTGAGGTTTAGTGGCTAAATATCACTCCTCTCCTAAAACCGCATTCGCGAATCGCACGATAAATGTTGTGCCTACGCCCAATTCAGAGCTGAGGGTTGCGCTGCCGCCTAGCTTGCGTGCGACTTCCTGCACGATGTACAGGCCGATACCCGTGCCCGTCGCCACATGGGTCGCCCTAAAAAACATTTCAAATACATGCGCAAGGTGCTCGGCGGCGATGCCGATGCCGTTGTCACGCACTTCGATCACGCATTCGTGGGGCTCGATCGTTGCATTGACCCAGACATGGGGCGATTCTTTTTTGGAGTCGTGGTATTTGATGCCATTGGAAATGAGATTGTTGAGCAAGACGCCGATCCTGAAAGGGTCGCTATGGAGCGGCGCATTAATTTGCAAGGCCAAAGTCACCTCGACGCGGTCTGCGCCTGCCATGAACCGCAACTGCTCTAGGGTATCGTCAAAGGCAGCTTGCAGGTCGATGGGCTCGATTTGGATCTCCAAACGTGCATTTTTGGAGTGGTGTACAATGTCACGAATGAAGCTATCCATCTTGGCGGTGGCACGCAGCATGAGTTGTAGATAGGGCTGTGCCTCAGCTTGTGACTCGGCGGCAAGGGCGAGTTCCAGCAGGCCCTGTACAGAGGCGAGGGGAGCACGCAGGTCGTGCGAGGCGCGATAGACAAACTGATCCAACTCGTAATTTGCTTTCTCGAGGGCTTCATTTTTTGCGAGGAGGGACTGCTCATGCAACAAGATCTCCGTGATGTCATGGCAGTAACCGGCGATCAGCTGTTCTCCTTGGGGGCTTGTGATCGGAATGAAAATGCGCATCTTGTGCGTCATGACCCCTTCGCGATTGGGGCGTACCTCAAGGATTTGTGTGGGCTGACCTGTGTGCAAGGCCTCCCCGTGTTTTGCCATGCGTTGATAGGCGAGTTGCGGGTCGATGTTCCGATAGCTGCAAAAATCAAGGTCTGTCTTGCCGATGAGCCATTTTCGTAGATCAGGGTCGCGCACAGCAAATGCACTCATGTATAAATACCTTGCCTCAGTATCTAGCAAGGCAAAGTCTGTGGGAATCTGGTCTAGCACGCCCTCGTAAAAATCTCGCTGTCTGGAGATTGCTTGCTCGCGGTTGGAATGCATCTCCGCAAGCAGCTGTTGCAGCTCGGTTGTGAGCGGTGCAAGCAAGGGATCATCTTGCCAATGCGGCAATTCCACTGCGACACCTTCGCGCGCTCGGCGAATGGCGGTGACGAGTGCTTGTATTTTTTCTTGGGTGGTCAAAGCTGGTCGATTGAGATTTCTCTTAGGTAAAGTGCAATTTAGGGAATGTATGGGTGTCATCTACATTTTAGCCTGTGACGCTTTGGCATTTTTAGACGCTTGTCGGGGAAGTGACCTTGGTACGCGAAAAATCGTCTCTGTTGGTAGCAAGCGATTTAGGGATGACGATGCTCAAGCGTGTGGTCATCGGGGCATTTGCGCCGCAGGGCAGTGGGGGTGACGCCATACCTTTCTTTGAACCTGCTGCTGAAATGTTGCAGCGACGAGTATCCGAGTTCGAAGGCGATCTCGGTTGCGGTCTTTTGACCTTCGATGAGGCTGGTTTTGGCGATTTCTAACCTAGCTTCGGCAAGATAAGCGAAGACTGAATTCCCAAACATCTCCTTGAAGCCGCGTTTGAGCTTGAATTCATTGATGCCAGCAACCAAGGCGAGTTTGGGCAGTGTGGGGGGCATCGCCATGTGTTTGAGCAAGTAGTCCTTGGCAAACAGTAGGCGCTCCCGGTCATATTCCGTCTTGGAATGCTTGGGTACTGACAGCTGCCTATCCTGCCAAGCAGCAGCAGCTTGCAAGGCCATCAATTCCATGGCTTTGGCTTCAAAATAGAGGGGTTGCTGCGTAGCGGGCAATGTACATTGGAGGAGATCCTGGAGACAGGATTGCAAGCGCAGGTCTAGGTAGCTAGGTGCAGGCAATAGGCTAGCTGGAAGGTTTTGGGCGATGTGGAGGGCAAAGTTTTTCCAAATGGCGCAGCCTTTGGAAGCTAGGGTGATCACATGTGCAGGCGCGATACCCACGATGAGCGCGCGCAAGTTGAGCGTATTCACGCCCCAGGTGTTTGCTTGAGCGTGTACCTGTAGCGCATTGTGTGTCTGCTCATGCACGATCTTGTACAGCCCACCTTCCTCGGAGGTGATTTGCAATTCGCCTTGGAGCACAAAGACCAAATTCACCGCCAAATCGGGCACCCAGGGGAGGACGCCGATTTGGGAAAAATGCCCCTCCAAATAGCTGAAATCAAAATTTGGAAGTTGCCAGTCGGAACGCCGAAGGGTGCCGTTCAGGCATGGAACCTCACTCAGAAGCGGCCCAAAGGCTGGGGTTTCCTGCACAGGAACGCCGATTGACGGCTCCTTCGGCATGCCTTTGCTGATTTTTCCTATTCCTTTCATACTATCCCAAATATATTAATTATTATCCGCTATATATAACATGTGCACAAAAATATTGCCTTTCCTTTGCCTTATCGATTTGTGCATCAATTCGAGACTAA
>JANORP010000486.1:0-14211 GCA_031415375.1 Bacteroidota bacterium
TTGCTTTCTATTTCGTCATCCTTAGGCTTGATATTGGGGGCATTGATCGGCTCGGCATCCTTTGCGGCTGCCGATTCCTCTTCAGTGGCTTTGCGCAGCCCTTGTCGCAGCGCCTGCTCATATTGATAAACGTCGATGATCGGGCTTTCCTCGATCTTAGGAATCTGGAAAGGAACCAACATCTCACGGAGGTGCTCCTCTGTGCGCTCATAGGCTTCCTTCAGATCATTCGCGTTTACCAGCAGGTATGTGGTGATCTTTTTTTCTTTTTCGGTGTCCTCGTCCATGAGGTTGTAGGTCACCTTGGTTTTCCACCACAAGTCGGTGTCGCCATAGAAGACGACCTCCTTGATATTGCTTCTCGATACGCTCATCATCGTGACTTCGCGCATGCCATCGCCGACTTCTTTCATCACACGGGCTTCACACTCGGTAAAGCTCATGGCATCGACCAGATATTGTTCAGTGATCTGCTTGATGAGACCATTGTCCATCTGCCGCAGAAATTTCACTTTTGATTGGAACCACTCAGACATTGTCTCACATAATTATTGGGATGCAAAGTTAACGGGTTGCGTGGCGAATGGCGCAAAGTAGTTTTGCACAATTTGATTTTTTGGGCAGGATGCCGCAACTTTGAACAAAGCTGAATCACTTTCGAATGAATGACATCCCGATCACACTCGCCATCATTTTTGCAAACGTCATTATGACGATCTTGGGCTGGTCCCAAGACGGCTTCTTGGACCGTTTCAAATTCCAAGTAGGCCCTATCCTTTACCAAAAGGACTATAAACGGCTCGTGACGGGAAATTTCCTACATGCCGACGTAAACCACTTGGTGCTCAATATGCTCACTTTGTATTTGTTTGGGGATTTTCTAGAGCCACTCTGCCGGGCCGTCTTTGGCAATTCCGGGCCATTCGTCTTCCTCATATTGTATTTTGGAAGCATGTTGGGAGGCGATCTGCTCACACTGTACCTCAAGCGCAAGGATTATGACTATTCCGCAATTGGGGCATCAGGTGCCGTCGCAGGGATCGTCTTCGCCTATGTGATCATCGATCCACAGCGTTGGATACTGCTATTTCTCATCATTCCAATACCTAATTGGCTATATGCGTTTTTGTACGTTGCCTATTCCATTTATGGCATCAAGCGGCAATTTGACAACATCGGCCACAATGCGCACCTCGGTGGTGCGATGACAGGGATGGTGCTCACCTTCGTCTTTTTTTACCGCACCACCCTTGACAATTGGCCGTTTTTGTTGATTTTGGGAATCCCGACGATTTTGATCATCTACCTAATGGAATATCAACCCAAGATCATGGAGAGTCCGCTGAAGGCGATCCAGCGTTTGTTGCGGCGCTCGCCCACACCACCAAGGACGCGCAGCAATCCGAGCCCCAGTCCCTACAGTGGGCCTGTGAAGCAAGATGGGTTGGAGGTGAATCAGCGCGTGCGGCTGCAAAA
The DNA here is from genome assembly GCA_031415375.1 of Bacteroidota bacterium. Lineage (GTDB taxonomy): Bacteria > Bacteroidota > Bacteroidia > J057 > JADKCL01 > JADKCL01. Next base: position 1,477 of record JANORP010000486.1, read on the forward strand.
GGAACTCGATGCCTTGCTCGACAAGGTGGCACGCAAAAGCTATGCCCACCTATCGGAGGCTGAGCGCAAGCGACTCGATCAGTTGGGCAAGGAATTGGGCAAGGACACCAATATGAGTGGTGGACGCGCTCCTTCTCAATAAACACTGAAATATTGAAAATGGAACCTGTTTATTTACAGGTTGTTATTTGTTCACAATGGGCGAATAATTGTTTATAATTTTGGGTTTTTATCCACGATACCTAGGCTGCCTTGTGGATATTTCCCAAATGAAAAACCCTTGCAACGTGCAAATGACCCAGCGGTCCTGCACGTTGCAAGGGTTCTTATTTTACTTCGTTTCAGGATACAAGACGACTTGTACAAACTTGTCGTCGTGCAGGTATTGCTTGGCCAAGGCGCCGATTTTCGCACCATTAAGACCATTGACCCAGCCCAGATAGTCGTCCAAGGAAGTCATTGGAATTCCATTCAACTGCATTTTTTTGATGCTCTGCGCCCACCATTCATTGTCTTCCAAATCTGTCTCGCGGCCACGACGATCGATCTCCTGCACCTTTTGCAAGTTCTTTTCAGAGGCGCCTTCGGTCTGCAAGCGCTTGATCTCATCAAAGACGGTCTTGATCAATTCCTCCACCCGGGCAGGGTCGCATCCGAAGCCGATCGTGACCTTGTAGCCTTGTTTGGGGAACGAGACTTGCTCGGCATAGGCTGAGACGCCATAGACGCCGCCTTTTTCTTCGCGCATAGACTCACGCAGCATGATCCGCAACACGCTGAGCATGGCGTTCATTTCGTAGTTGTTTTGCGCGGAATAAGCATGCTCGCCCGTGAAATTGAGGCTCACCATGCTCTTGGGGTCATGGCCAGCAAAGACCTCTTTTTTCACGACTCCAGCTGGCGCTTTGATGCCGAGGTCTTTCCAGCTCTCTTTGCGATTGTTGCCGGGGATGCCGCCAATGTACTGCTCGATCCAAGGCTTCACCTGTGCAGGTTCAAAGCTGCCGACGAATACAAACGTGAAGTCACTCGCGTCCATGAAGCGGTCCATATAGGCCATGAAAGCGGGCTGCAGTTCCACGGCATCTATGACGGCCTCGGTCAATGCAAATTCGCGTGGGTGATGCGAGCTCATGATGACATTCACGGAATCTGAAAATTTACCTTCAGGGTTGCCCATCATGCCCACGTAGGTCTTGTAGTTTTGCTTGAAATTTTCGAGTGCCTCTTTGTCTTGTCGCGGAGCCGTGCAATACAAATAGGTGAGTTGCAGCATGGTTTCCATATCGATCTTGGATGCGCTACCAGTCATGGACTCGGTATAGCTCTCCAGCATTGGCTTGATCTCTACGGTCTTGCCAGCCATTTTCTTGATGAGGACGGCATTTTTAAAGGGACCAACGCCGCTGCTGCCGACGATTTCTGCGGCAGCCCATGCTTTTGGGAAATTGGCATCGCTGATGCGTGACATGCCACCAAGACTGAAGGCTTGCATCAAGACTTCGTCGTCTTTGAATGGGGTGGGTTTCAAAATCACGCGTGCGCCATTGCTCATTTTCCATTCGGTGATGCCCCATTTCGCATCTTTGGTTTCGCTCACGACCTTGCCAGCGACCGGCGCCTTGGTGATGAGGGGCCTGTCGTCGTTGGATTCTTTGTAGGCCTCCACATCTGCTTTGCCTACTGCGGCAAACTTCGCGAGCACCTCTGCTTCCGTTGGGAATTTGGCCTTGTCGTTTTCTTTGCCGCTGAGTGTGATCACGCAGTTGCGTGGTGTCACAGCCTTGATAAACGCCTCGTTGATCTGCTGGAGCGTGATCTCTGCGAGGTGTTTTTTGAGCAGATTCAACTCCTGCTCAGGGCTTAGGAAATAGCTGTCACTCAAGAAACTCTCGACATATTCTCCAACCAACTTGTCGCTACCGGTTTTGTCACGCTCCTTGTAGGCTGTCTCGGCCGCCTTGAGCATTTTTGTTTTTTGGCGCTCATACTCAGAGGCAATGAAGCCATGCCGACGTGCACGCTCAATCTCTGTAAAGGCTTGCTCCATTGCTTTGGTGACGGCATCACCATTGAAAATCCCAAAGAAAGACATCGCGCTTTTGGCACGGATCCCCTGCAAATTGCCATCGCCAGCAAAGCTGAACAAAAAGGGACTATTTCCTGTCTCTTTCAATTCCTCCATGCGGCCTGCAAGCATTGCGCCACCCAGGGTAAGCACGAGGTCTCGGTGATAGTCTGCCTCGGTCTTGTAGGCAAAGTTGTCATGCTTGAAAAGCACCTGGAGCAAATTGAATTGCGATTCATTGTCGGTAAAGACTTTGGCGCGCACATCTTCATGGTCTGGAATGTTGATGAAGGGGCGAGGAGTGGGGTTGGGTTTGGCAGGCACCTTGGAAAAACGGCTTTTGATTTCAGCCTCCATTTTGACGGGGTCGATGTCCCCGACGAGGATCACCGCCATCAAGTCTGGGCGATACCATTTGGTATAGAAATTCTTGACGGCCTCATACTTGAAATTTTTCAAGATCTCGACTTTTCCGATCGGTGAACGCAACCCATATTTGGCCCCGTTGACCATGACTGGGATGACCTCGTCCATGGTGCGGGTCATGGCGCCGCTGCGCAACCGCCACTCTTCGATCACAACACCGCGCTCCTTGTCGATCTCTATGTTGTCAAAGCTGAGCCCTTGCGCCCAGTCTTCCAAGACGAGCATGGCTTTGTCCACGAGTTCGGGCTTGTCGGTGGGCACTTGCAGCATATACACCGTTTCGTCAAACGAGGTATAGGCGTTGAGGTGCGGACCAAACTTCACACCCATCGCCTCCAGTGCATCCACAAGCTCGCTCTTCTTGAAGTGCGTGCTGCCATTGAAGGCCATGTGCTCGCAAAAGTGGGCGAGTCCCTGCTGATCGTCGTCTTCGAGGACCGAGCCCGCATTGACCGCAAGCCGCAGTTCGGCCCGGTTGGCGGGCTCCACGTTGCGTTTGAGGTAATAGGTCATGCCATTGGGCAGTTTACCCGTGCGCACATCAGGGTCATTGGGGAATGCGTTTTGTGCTTGCATCATCGGCGCAAGCGTAAACAAAGCAATGAGCAGGAATGCTGCCCTTTGCACGATAGAGGATGATTTCATACGTTTGACCAAGTTGAGGAAATAGAAAATGATATCAAAAATAGGCAAATGAATCGTTTGAATATTGCAAATCATTGGCAAAAAGGAGGACTCTAGGCGTGTTTTTGCGTAAGGAATGCGAATGCTGTGGGGAATTGGTCCACCTCTACTTTTTCACCCAGCCAGCGATGCTTCCGTAGGGCTGTTACCAGTTCTTTGCGGCGATGCAGCATAATGGTCGGGTTATTGATGCCGAGGACAAGGATCATGCGCCTAATGATTTCTTGCTCTTCCAGGGAACGATTGCGATTGGGATAGAAGAAGTGCAATTCGCTGTCGTACGTGAGCAGTTCTGCTGGATCGTAGCCATCCCTGTCAGGCTTCATGAGGGGATCGATCGCCTTTGTTCCCTTGTCCTCATTGATCGGCCCAAAAACAGCGAATAGATTCCCCCAATGCCAAGCTTGCGATTCCTTCACCTTGGGGTCAAAATGTTCCAAATGAGCCATCGCTTTGGTTCCAGGATCAAGGGTCAGTTTTCCTTCGACAAATCCTTGTTTGTAGATTTCTAGCTGGGCACGATCCACAAGCCTGAATTCAGTGTAAGCGCAAAGGCCATCCTGAACGATCAGCAACTCGGTCATGACATCTTTGTAGAATGGATTCTTGCTAGAATCGTAAGCATGGTCAGGATACGCTTCCTGCCAATTCTTGTAGGCCTCTGAAAATTGGATCTTCTTGTCAAGCTTCCGCATAAAAATCCAGTTTTTTGCAGAGCAATTGAAAGGCTTCGACCTTGTCCTTGAAGGCCTTGCCTTTGTTTTTGCCGGCAGCGACCAGGGCTTCAATCTCGTGCTTGAGGATCACAGCGTTGAGCATCTCCTCTTGACGCACATTTCCATTTCCTTCTTCCTTCAAGTCAAAGAGGTTCATCAAGATGCGATCCCAACGTTGGTATTTTGGATAAACCGTATAGTTATCCACATGCCGCTCTCCGACATAGTTGGTTTCCTGCACCACAAACTGATTGGTGGGATCAAACTTCAGCTCTACGATCTCCCAAGGATCAAAAGCCGAGGCGATGATGGGGGAGTGGGTGGCGTAGAAAAACTGGCAATCGGTGGTGAGCTTGGTATAGAAGTCGATGATCTTGGCTTGAATGTCGGGATAGAGGGAGCTTTCGGGTTCGTCGATGAGGATGATTTTGCGGACGCATTTTAGAAATGAGATTGGAAGGCAAGTGTCAATAACCTGACGGGTACCCGTAGAAAGGGATGAGCGTGAAAGGTCAACTTTGCCTACGCTCGTTCGAACCTGGACGTCACCGAGATTCATGATTGACTCAAAATCATTCTCAGTCTTGATCTCGACTCCAAATGCGGAAATTAAAGGGTTAATACTCAAGGCAAATTCTGCTATCGGACTTTTCGTATTTGCGCTCCAGATTCGAAACGAGTCTGTTGCAACTTGAATTTGATCAAGACTAGAATTTGGATCCAAAGCCAATTCTGCGATTTTTCGTTTATGTTCTAGCTCTTTTGCCTGAAATCCTTTTATTTTTTGCCTTATCAGTTGGAATTGAATGTTTCGGCTTTCTTCAGAGAAATCTACAAAATCCCTCTGCTCAAGCCCAGCGGCATTCTTCATCAATTCGTCTTTCGAAACAACTTCTCCAATCAAGTAATCAGACTGACGCGGATTACGATCTTGAATGGCTGCGAACGATATCAGTATAGGTCGGTGAGTTCGAATAAATTCATCTTCTTTTAAATCTCTACCCTCGTACCAAGGATCGACATCTAAATCTTGTGGCGGAACCATATAAAATTGACCGTCCTTGTTATGATAAATATTGTAGTCATATTCATCAAGTCGTATGGAGATTTTGCAGTCTTCAGTTGGAATTTCCGCTTCAGAAGTATGCAATTCGCTCTTTCTCCTTGTCACAAAGAACTTAATCAACCTCAACAAAGTAGTCTTTCCAGTCCCGCTCTGCCCAATAAAACAAACCTTGTCCAGCGGCTGTCCCGCCTTCTCATGCCCCAGCGGATAGGTCAAATCAATCTCCAAATCCTTGAATTGCTGGTAGTCCTTGAGAATGATCTTGTGAATCTTCATGTGATGCCTTTTCGCTGTGCGATCTTTTCTATGCTTCTGTCTAGTGCGGCCGAAATTGCCCTCGACGAGCAAATTTATCCACATCTGGCTGCAAAAACAAAGGTGAATTCGGAAAATAGGGGGATCTCGTTGCTCGAAATGGATGGAAAAAACCGTGGGGCGGCCCTTTGCGGGTATTGGGAGAGGGGAACAACCAGAAAGGCCCTTTCCAAAAATTGACAGGCGTCATGTCCTTCAAACCCCTAAAAACGCTAGCTTTGCGCTTCTTCTAAATATGAGAACGAGATGATGCTTCCCTCCAACGATCCCGCACGCAAATCTTGGGTGCCTGTGCCCGAAGGCTCCGATTTTCCGATTCAAAATCTGCCGTTTGGCATTTTTCTCACCGCTACTGACCAGCGTTTGCGGTTTGGCGTGGCGATAGGGGAGCATGTCTTGGATGTGTCGGCACTTGCTGTGACGGGATTGCTCGGCAATCTGGGATTTGATATGGAGGTGCTGCAAGACAGTACTTTGAATCGTTTGGCTGGTCTGGGGCGTGCGGCTTCACGCAACCTGCGCGAACGGCTGTCCTATCTGTTGGCGGCAAATTGCGCAGATCTCCGCGACCGCGAGGATCTGCGTGCGACCCTGCTCACGCCTATGTCTGAGGTGCAAATGTGCATGCCCGTGCACATCGGCGACTATACAGATTTCTACAGCAGCATCGAGCATGCCACCAATGTGGGCATCATGTTCCGTGGCAAGGAAAATGCGCTCATGCCCAATTGGAAGCACTTGCCCGTCGGCTACCACGGCCGTGCATCCTCGATCGTCGTTTCTGGGACGGAAATCGTGAGACCCAAAGGCCAAATGCTGCCGGCAGATGCAACGAATCCTGTGTTTGGCCCCACGCGCCTGCTCGATTTCGAGCTGGAAGTGGGCTTCATCGTCGGCAAAGGCAATGTCATGGGCCAGCCCATTCCCATTGCTGCAACCGAGGACCACATGTTTGGCATGGTGCTCTTCAACGATTGGAGTGCGCGCGACATCCAAAATTGGGAATATGTGCCACTAGGCCCATTTCTCGGCAAGAATTTTGCCTCCTCTGTTTCTCCTTGGGTGGTGACAATGGATGCCCTTGAGCCTTATCGTGCCATGGGACCAGCCCAGGACCCAGAACCGCTTGCCTATCTCAAGGGCGAGGGGCCAGCCAATTTCGACATCGCGCTCGAAGTCCAAATCATCCCCTCCAATGGGCAAGCCAAAACGGTGAGCCGCTCCAATTTCAAGTACATGTACTGGAGCATGCAGCAGCAATTGGCACACCATACTGTCAATGGCTGCAATATGCGCCCAGGCGACTTGTGCGCATCAGGCACGATCTCGGGGCCCACCGAAGACAGCTATGGCTCGATGCTAGAGATCACTTGGCGCGGCAGCAAGCCCATCACGATGCCCGATGGCTCAGAACGCAAATTCATTCAAGACGGGGACACCGTGCTCATCCAAGGCCATTGCCAAAAGGGTGAAGTGCGTATCGGTTTTGGTGGTGTCTCTGGCAAGGTATTGCCTTGTGTACTTTGATACACGAGGGATCTTGCCGCATCTAGGATTAGGCCCAGCGCCTGCTGAAGGAAATCAATTCTTAGGAATCCGAGATTCGCTCAGAATTGCTTACTTTGAGCACGAATGTCGCGAATGGGAATGCGCTTGTTGAAGGCGAGGCTTTGCTGCTTGTTTTTGCTCGGCAGCCTCTTGGCACCGAGTCTGTTGGTCGGTCAGCAAGACCGACCCATGGTGAAGATTGCCTTTGATCGCCAAAATGATTTTACATTCTCGACCATGCTAGATGCATGGTACTCCTATAAAAAGGAGCGCTATACACTCGATTTCCGCTTGAGTCATAGCAATATCTATAACAGCACGCGCACCGAAGGCCAGTTTGTGCAAATGTACTTTCGCAGTTCCATTTGGCAGCATTTCCAGGTCGTGCCCAAGCTGGACATTGCAAGCTGGATCGAGACCGATCAGTATGTAAACAATCAAAACGAGAAAATCAATGTTTACGGCGGCATTCGTTACAAGCCCTGGCCGTTTTTACAGATCACGCCATTGCTCGGCTATACTTGGGACACTCGAAGCGCCATCTTGGGAGCAGTTGGCCCACAAGTCAAGCTCGATCAGGGACTCACGCCTGCTGTGTTCCTAATTTCAGAGCATGGCTGGGACGACAATTTGAAGATGCGCACTCAGTTGACGGCACGCTACAAAGATATTTCACCACGCAGACAACACAATTTGGTGCTCGATCACGATTGGTTCAAGACTTTTGACGAGGGCGTCAACTTGGATGTGGGTCTGCATACCAGCTCCCATGAACTCGACGACTATCAGGGCAATTCGGTGAAGCGCATCCTGAGCGACTCGATCATGCCGCATCTGGAACTCACCTATGCCTTCTTACCTGGCTTGGAATGGCAGTCTTCCAACAATCTACTTTTGCATCGGCGCAGATTTCTTTTTCGAAATATTGTTTTGCCGCAACCAGAAGAAAACGACCTTACCTTTCAAGGCGTTGAGGTCGGCACAACACAGCGTTTCAGCGTACTGCGCAAACGTTTTCAAGCTAGTGTGAGCTATGAGTTTCAGTTTTCAAGCCGCAGTTACGACCTGAAAAACAACCTGGATTTGATTGCAACTGAATTTGAGGCCAGAGTTGAGCGAGAAAAACAAAAGGATTTTGTAAAGAATTTCCAAAAAGTGGAAGGGATGCTCCAGCTACCATTGGGTAAGCGGCAAAAGCTAGAAGGTAGGATCACCAACCAATACCTACAATACGATACGCCCAGTGAAACCAACTTTGATGACCGCGACGAGCTCAGTTGGGTGGCATCCAGTAAATGGACCAGCGCTTGGAACAAATCATTTGTCACGTCACTTGATTTGCAAGGCAACTATCGTCATTATGCATTTTTGCTTAAGGAAAAGAGTCAAGACAATTACATTCAACGCTCACTGCGGCTAGATTTTGACTTTGCTTGGGACATTGGCAAGCGCCTGCGTTTAGAAGGGCAGCAAGCCATTTATGTAACCTACAACGTCAAGGACTTTGCAGATTTCAACAAGACCGATCGATCGACACGCAATCTGGAAAGCAATTTCAAAGGAACTTGGCGGCCAACCGCACGCCTACAAGGTGACCTGAGTTTCCGCAGAAAAGAGACACATCAGAGCTATCTCAATTGGGCGGAGTTTTCTGAGACGACCCTCGATACCAACCGGATCCTCACGATCGAAAATCGCTGGCGGTGGCAACTGAGTCGCAGCAATCGGCAGCGACAGTGGTATGTAGAAGCGGGCTATAAACATTTTGACCAGACCAAGCGCTTCAAAGCCAATATTATAGGTTTTGACAATCTCTTGAAGGCGATAAGCCTTAGGCAGATCAGTTTACAGACGGGTCCACTCTTTGCCCTGGGTTATCGCCACCGTAACCAAAGCACCATAGACCTAGGCGTATGGATGCATGTGCAATTGAAGGAGAGCAAGTATTCGGTCCTAGCAACCGACCAGATCTTTGGCCCAGCACAACCTGAAGCTGCGCTCCAAGATGTCCAGATCGCGCTAAGACCTTATCCGACAGCGCGGATAAACTACTTCTTCGGTCGAAGCAAGTAGCGTGATTGGGGAATCCCATCACTCGCCGCAGTGGATGTCGAGCGTAGTGATGCCGTCGGTCATCAGTTGATCATAGAAATCAACGAAGTCAGGATCAGACGGCGTCGTTTGGATTTCAAGTGTGTGGTCGGTGATTTCAGCTCTAGTGATCGTATCGCCAGGGTAGGTAAGGCCATGATAGAGGAAGATTGCGATAATGAGATTCATAATAGATTTATTAATGCGTTTCGAGATATTTCTTATGCAATTTTCGGCAGTTTTGGCGACCCAAGCAGAAACAGCCGAACGGATTTGGTAACACCGTAAGCCTCTCAACACCTAGTTTTTGGCGCAATAATTACCTATATTTGCCATCTGTTTCGATAGAATGATGCATAGGCTCAAGGAGATCATCAGGGTAATAGGTCGCCGACGTCTGAAGAAGATTGAGGTTTTCAACGATTCGAGCAGCACGAATCGGAAGAATACCTATAATAAGTTCTATCACGGTGTCAAGGATGGACTTTACAAGACCGATGAGGAGGCCGCTCAGGCATTGTGCAACACCGATGCATCCGACAAAAAATACTTGATGCTCAAGTCTAGGGTGCGAAATCGATTGCTAAACACCCTCTTTTTCCTCGACAATTCGACCAGGGCTGAATATCAACAGGCCATCTTGCAATGCAATCGCAATTTCATGGCAGCAAAAGTGCTGCTTTTGAATGGTGCTCGGGGTGCGGGAGAGTCATTGTTACGCACAACCCTCACGCAAGCCGAGAAATTTGAGATTACAGACGTCGCTCTCAATTGCATTCTGTTGTTGAGGTATGCAGCTGCCTTTGCAGGGAGAGTTGCTGAATTTGAGTTGCTAAGGAAGAGATTCGATGAGGTGAGTGCCATTTTCAACGATGAGTGCCTTGCAGAGGAGTATTATCAAATACTCGTCCTACCTTTCGGGAAGAGTGACAGCAATCGCCCAGACTTGGCTCATTTGGCCAAGACCTATGTCACCGAAATCGAGGTGATGCTCAAGCGTCATGATTCTTTCAATCTTGAATTAGGAATATTCAGGCTCAAGGTGGTTGCTGGACAATTGGGGATGGACTTTGATCTCGTGCTCAGAGCTTGCGAAGAATTTGAGATTCGCTTGCAGGACAAAAAACACATGTCTGCGAGTATCCGATACGGCGAGATTGGGATCTATAGAATGGTTGCCTACTTGAATTTGGACCACTACAAAGAGGGTAAGGCAGCTGCGGCGGTCAGCATTCATCATTTTGGTGAGGGATCCCCCAACTGGGTTGTCTATCTGGAAAATTATTTCCTGCTCTGTATGCATACAGGAAACTATTTGCAGGCCTCGGAGATTCATACCAAGGTGACATCACACCCTTATTTTGAGAGCATAGACCCTACGAGGCAAGAAAAGTGGCGCATTTTTGAGGCGTTTTTGCGCTATATGCTCAGTGGGAGCATCGACGCCGTTTCTGGAGAAGTGGCCGAAAACCAGTTCAAATTGATGAAGTTCCTCAACGACGTCCCCAATTACAGCAAGGACAAGCGAGGACTCAACATCGCGATTCTCATTTTGCAGGTTCTCTTTTTGTTGGACCGCAGAGATTTTGATGGCATCATCGCTAGGGCAGAGGCACTCAAAGTCTATTGTAGCCGATATCTCAAGGAAGATGAGAATTATCGCAGCAATTGTTTTCTCAAGATGATGCTCATGATGGAGAAAAAGAGCTTCAACTACGAGGGAACCCACAAAATCACGGAGCGATACTTCAATATGCTGCAAGCCAGCCGCTTCAGCTATCAAAACGGTAGCCTTACCAGCTTGGAGATTATTCCCTACGAGCAATTGTGGAATACGATTCTCGGCAAGCTACGCGCAATGGCATGATACCAGGGCTTACTCACTTGGACCAGTAATCGTCAGGAGAATCATCTGTGGGTTGCAGGCTGCGACTACGGTGCTTACGATTGCGTCGCAAGCCGATAGCCGCGACAAAACCGGCTATGCCTAGCCCCGCAAACAGCATCCAGCCGCTGTTTACATGGCTAGAATTAAGGTCCTGATGTGCAGATTTTAAAGCTGATTCATAGAATTGATCTGTCCCTGATTTCCCAATCCGTTGGTTCTCGATGTCATCACCTGTCACCTTGACCTTCAACTCAGGGACCACAAGTGAGTCGTAGGCATTCTTTTCAGGATCGAAAAAATAGAAACTGATCGGCCCGAAATCATAGTCGCCAGCTCGAGCAGGCAGCATCGACCATTTCCAGGACTTGTCACCGATGAGGCCATTGCCCTGCACCTTGGAATTGAATTGCGTATTGGGGTCATAAACTTCAAAGCCCTCGGGGAACTGAATCACAGGGTCAGCCATCATCGCCATGTTGCCATTGCCTGCGATTTTGACCTCCAACTCCAGATTTTGGCCAGTTTGAATCTCTTTTTGGCTGAGTTTGGCCTCTAGCTTGAATTTGCCTACCATCGTCGCATCTATCAATTGGGTAGGAGGAAGTGGTTTCACGACCAGTTTGCGGTCAGCAGCTTCGATTTTGATTTTCTCAAATTTGGTATCCTGTCGCATGATGCGTGCCACCGGGCTTGCATTGGTCGCGATGGCAAGCTTCATTCCATCGAGGTAAATATCCTTGAACTCAATATTGCCAGTTTTGATCGCAAACAGTATGTTTTTATACAAGGTATAGGTGACAAAGTTCTTTCCGTTGATCTGCGTACGCTCGGCTGGAATCTCCGTAAGCTCGATGATCTCCTGCCAAAAGCCCGTGTTTTTGATGCGTTGTTGCATCTCGATCACTGCATTGATATACACTTGGATCTTGCCCGCATCGCGCTCATTCACATACAAAACCACATCACCGTGTACCTGCTCGCCGATATAGCAAGACTGTTTGTCCAAATTCACCGAGAGAAAATATTCCGCATCGAGGGATTTGTACTTTAGATCCTGCTGAGGTTGCTGCCGCTGTCCTTGGCTATAATAGGGGTCATTGAAGAAATCTTCGAGAGGATTGCGTGGACGGTTTTGTTGTTGCTTTCCGTCGCTTTTTTTGACCTTGAGTGAAAGCCCTTTTGATTTGGTCGCCGCCCCCTTGAATTCATAACTCATCGAAGGCACTTTGTAGGTGCCGGGAGCTCCAGCATAGTAGCTTCTAGAAAAGGTCACAGACACTTTACCATTGATCGAATTTTGTGCGATGCCTTGTTGGCCCATTTGCATTCCCTTGATGACGGGAAAATTTGGCTGCGGGACTTGCCCGCCTGAAATTCCTGAGAGCGTCACAGACATCACAAACGCCTCGTCGATCGTAATCTCAGTCGCGTTGATACTGATTTGGGCCTGCTGGGCAGCCAAGTGGCCGGCCATCCATACAAGAAGAAGGATGCAAAGACCTTGTTTGATTTTCAAAATTGGGGAGAATCTCCTTTTCATGTTTTTGTGCCGTTGACTACGAATGCGCAGCCAATGCGGTGCAAAAATAACGACTTGCGCCTAGTTTTCGCAATCCTCAGTAACAAGATTGCTGCCATTCTATTCCCGTTGTCAGGAAGAAGACACCTCTTCAGTTGCAAGGCACAGCGAGATCCAAGCTTGTGATGGGTTGGTAAACAATAGATTAAGCCCAGCCATTCCTCTGGCCTTCATACGGATGGTTGGCTGCCGATAGTTATGATTTAGAAAAATCAGGTCCTTAAAAATGCTTAATGCCGATTTCTTCACAGGGATAAAAGGATGCTCCACGCGGGAAAAAGATGGGACTGGCATCGCGCCAGCCCCATCTTGCAAAACAGAAAGCATTGTCAGTGGGTCACAAGCAATTTCTTG
>JANORP010000487.1:0-20992 GCA_031415375.1 Bacteroidota bacterium
GAGTGGTAAATCGACGATTTTGAGGGCTATTGCGCTGGGGTTGGTGGGGAAGGAGGAGATTCCGGGACTGAGAGCAAATTGGAATGAGTGGTTGAACCGCTCCGAAAATTACGGCGAGATCAACTTGGAGCTTATCTTTTCAGAAAACGATTATTCAGAAATTGCCGAAAAGCAAATTCCACTAGTCAACGCAAATCGTACTCCAAATGTGTTTTTTGAAAGAACAGGTGAGAAAGTCGAATTACTACATCTCGGATTCCCTGGTCTTAATAAGAATGGCTGTTTTTCGGCCGCGTTCGGCCCGTTCCGCAGATTTGAAGGCGGAAATCCTGAATGGAAAAAGGTATTCGAGGCCATGCCTAAGCTAGGTGCACACCTTTCGATTTTTGGGGAGGATGTGGCACTAACCGAAGCCCTCGAATGGCTGGTCAAGCTCAATTATCAATCACTTGAAAAGCACCCAGATAGCTTTCAACTCGATTGCATCAAAGCACTCGTAAATTCGCCAGATTTTTTACCAAATGGGATGCGCCTTGAACGGATCAGCTCGGAGGGCGTCCAATTTTCAAATGAAGCCGACGAACTTTTGCCTGTCGGCCTATTGAGTGACGGCTACCGCTCCATCTTGAGCATGACATTTGAGCTGATCAGGCAAATGGTTTGGTCCTATAGCCCAAAAGATGTCTTCAAAAACATTCTCAATGGCGAAATGATTATCGACCTCCCCGGCGTGGTCCTCATCGACGAGATCGATGTGCACCTCCACCCCTCCTGGCAATTGAAGATCGGGGAATGGTTCCTCAAATATTTCCCCAAAATCCAATTCATTGTGACGACGCATAGCCCCCTTATCTGTCGTGCGAGCGAGAAGGGAAGCGTTTGGCACTTGAATGCAAACGGTTCAGAAAACGGCTCCCCACGCATTTCCAAGCTTGATTACGACCGTCTCATCTACGGCAACATCCTCGATGCCTACGGCACGGAACTTTTTGGTGCCTCTACAGTGCGGTCTCAGAAATCGAATGAAAAGCTCAAAAGGCTCGGTCGCCTGAACATGCTTGCTGCATTCGGGAAAATCACTGAGGACGAGGAAAAAGAACGCCGCGAACTCCAACTCATCATGACGACCGATGATCCGTTTGGGGCATAGGGATTTGCCACAAGAAGTCGCAAATGAATTGGCAGCTTTGCAGGCCAAGGTTGATGCGATGCCAACGTTTGCCGAAAAGGCCGCCGAAGCCAAGAGGCTTTGGGGAAACAAAGGCGGAATGAAAGGCGAGGCCGCATTTGTCGAAATAAAGAAACTCCTGATCGAACTCTGTGTATTTGTAAGGGTATGCAATTACTGCGAACACAGCGAAGCCAATGACATCGAGCATATTTATCCCAAGGCGGCGTTTCCTGAAAAGGCCTTTGTTTGGGACAATTATCTGCTGGCGTGTCCAAAATGCAATACTGCTCACAAATCCGACAAAATCGATGTGTTGAATGACGACGATGAGGTGGTTACTGTGAGTAGGCACGTGGAACCATCGTTCAAACGGGTGGCCTTCATCAACCCGCGCATCGACGACCCAACCAGATTCATGATCTTGAACCTGACGACCAGAGAATTCGATATACTTAATGGGCTTACACGTGCCGAGACGGGCATGGCCTTGCAAACGCTGGAAATACTCCAACTGAACCAACGAGACTTATTGAAAGAAGCCCGCCGTCGGGAAGAAGGAAACTATTTTGACCTTCTTGATCGCTTAAGGACCATCTTGAAAGCAGAAGACACTGACGCCTTCGTTGATGCCCTGAATCCCATCGACGATCGTTTTGACCTTCTCAAACCACTTTCAGAACTGAAGGAAGAGGCAATCGAAAATGTCAAACGAAATGTACAAATCCACCCACATCCCAGCGTCTGGCATGCGATCAAGGTGTTTCGTGCGAAGACTTCCCCGAAGTGGATGCAACTTTTCGCAGACATTCCCGATACACTCACTTGGTGAAAAACGCACCATCCCAAAAAATTCTCGTGCAACAATCCCACGATTTATTCGTTACTTTTGTAATCAGAATCCAAAGTGAATACTACTATGAGCGTTGCAACGAAAGAGCCATTGGTCATGATCTCCCCCAAAGCGAAAGCCCACTTGCTGGTCTTGCGTGGCGAAGAGGGTTACGATGAGAGCTTTGGCATACGTGTCTCGGTCAAAGGCGGGGGTTGTTCCGGCCTATCTTATGACCTTACCTACGACAAAGTCGAGCAGCCTGGCGACCATGTCTTTGAAGAGGATGGCGTCAAGGTCTTTGTCGGCGCCAAAAGCCTACTGTACCTCGTCGGCACGGTTCTCGATTACTCAGATGGCCTCAATGGCAAGGGATTTCAATTCAACAATCCCAATGCCTCCCGCTCATGTGCATGCGGTGAGAGTTTCGCCGTTTGAGCATCCTTGCGCGGCATAAAAGATAAAGGATATGCCCGCTGCGGTGTATCCTTTTTGCATTCTCCTTGATCAGGGCGACGACATGGAAAAAAAGAAAATTACTGAACTCAATGCCGTGGCTGCTGTAATGGACAGCATATTTCAGCAAGTCGATGAGCGCTGGGGTCAACTTTGGCTCCCGACCGAGGAGGCGTTGCGTGCATCGGGTGTGCAGCTGGAAAAGAGCGACTTCATCAAGTTCAATTTTTCATTGGCGGCCTTGGCGATCAATTTCCGGGCGAGCTTCGACCTTTTTCATCCGCAGCAAGCCGAGCGACTCTTTACAATCTTGCAGCAACTGTTCAAAGACCAATTTGGGGATGGACCTGCATTTGTGGCTGTGCGCAGCGCCGTCGTGAAGTACATCGACGCCTACAACAATGGTTTGCTCAAGATTCGCAATCCAGTCTTGGATGTCGCAATGCTGCTCTATTACAAGATTGGCCTGCAAAACACCGCTCAAAAAGTGGTCGATGAGACCTACTATATGCCCGAGCCTGCGATGGTCGATCTGTTGATGAATGCACTCACCCTTTTCCTAGGCAAATGGGACATTTTGCTGGAGCGGTTTGAAATCGTGACCGCCCCCTACGAGGCACCGATGGACAATTTGGCGCAGCCCGGCGGGATGTGAGTTGCTGGGCAATGCCGCTACAAATCCCCCCCCTTGGGTTTCAATGATATTTGCCAAATAACTCGGTTGCCATCCCCAGCGCAGTAGCCAGAGCCTTAGCATCCAATCCGGGAGAAACGCCTTGCGTTCCCAGAAAATCCAGGAGCGACTCAGTCGAAATATTGCCTACCAGCTCATCTTCTGCAAATGGGCAGCCTCCAAATCCCAGCATGGCGCTGTCGAAGCGCCGACAGCCGCCGTCCCAAGCTGCTTGCAGCTTGGCCGCACGCTGCGCGGGTGCCGCGTGAAAGTGCGCACCTAGTTCCACATGCGGGAAGTGCGGAATCAAAGTTTCAAACAATGGACCAATGCTATTTGCCTCTGCCGTGCCCACCGTGTCGGCGAGGGAAATGATGCCTACGCCGAGGTCTGCGATGCGGCCGACCCAGTCTGCCGCCAAGGCTGGACTCCAAGCGTCCCCATAAGGATTGCCAAACCCCATGCTGATGTACACGACGAGCGCTTTGCTCGTTGTGGAGCAGAGCGCCTGCATTTCCTGCACCAACACAAGCGACTCGGCAATCGTCTTGCGGGTGTTGCGGAGTTGAAAGGTTTCGGAGATCGAAAATGGGTAGCCAAGGTATTGGATCGCATCGAATTGAGCGGCATCCTCTGCGCCGCGCAGGTTGGCGACGATGGCGAGGAGCTTGGTGGCTGTCTGCGACAAATCGAGGCCCGCGAGTACCTCGGGTGTGTCGGCGAGTTGCGGCACGGCCTTGGATGAGACAAAGCTGCCAAAGTCGAGGGAGTGAAATCCGACACGCAACAAGGCATTGAGATACGCGATTTTTTCGGCGGTGGGTATGGGTTGCAGGATGCCTTGCATGGCATCACGTGGGCATTCGATGAGTTTGAGGGGCTGCTCCATGAAAGACTTCCTTATTTTTTACCTGCTTTGATTGCTTTTTGGATGGTGGATTCAAGCATACCGATGCCTGATACCCGCTTGACCTTACCATCTGCCCGCACGACATAAGCTGCGGGGATCGCCTTGTGTGGGAAATGCTGATCGATAAATACTTTCAAGGTTTTGGAAACCAGGATGTGCTGCCACGGCATTCTCAAACGCGCCAAAGCGTTCATCCACCGCTCTTCTGCATCATCCCATGAGAGGCTGATGAAGCGAACGCCCTTGCTGGCATAGCGCTGTTGGATTTCCTTGACATGTGGCACGGCCTCGATGCAGGGGCCGCACCAAGATGCCCAAAAATCCAAGACCCAGATCTCAGCCTTGGGTTGAAGCACCTGAGATTCAAAGGCTTGGTCCGACATGGAAAGGTCGGGTGCATAGGTCATTCCAGATTGGCTGTAACCTCGTGGGATTAGCAGGATCAGGAGAAAAGAAAGAGGTAAGAAAATTCGCATTTTTAGACTTGTGGGTGCCTTAATTCTCCGTAAATTTATGACAATTGCTAGAAGTATGGCTTTGCTCATTTCACTCATGTTTTCTTGGACGATGTTTACCCACTCTCCTGGTGGTGGAAACGATCAGTATGGCATCTCCAAAGGCTCCCCCGAGATCACTTTGCATCTCAAGCCATCAATTGTGAGTGGCAATTCCGTGAAGCTTGGCTACGAAATTCCCTATGCAGGCTATATCGAGTTCCATCTATTTGACGCTGCTGGTGCCAAGATTTGGGTGGACTATGGCGTGCGTGAAAAGGGAGAAAACTATCAGGCACTTCGTAAAGACAAACTCACCGCTGGTCAAGTGTACAGTTACCAGTTTTGGTACAAAGGCAAGCCCTACCCCGGCAAATTCACAGCCTGATTTTACTGCCTGCAAATCGTTTCTAGACGAGACGCCAATCGGGTATAGCTCGTTCTGATCACGCCCTCAAAACAAATTGTTCAAAAACTTTTCCCTTGCTTCGTTTGCTTTCATTCGGTTGTTTTATTCCGTAATTTGCAATGGATGAGAAAGGGTTTCCTCACACTGTTTTTTGCGCTCACAGGGCCGTTTTGGCTCCAAGGCCAATGCGATGGATGCCCTCCTATCGTTGGGGAAATGGTTGATTTCTGCTATCAGGAGATAGAAATTAAGAATCGCTGCGTGCAATTCACTGAGGATTCAGAAATGTTCCATTATCAGCGCAACGAGGGCAAGAAGCAGATACAACTGAAATTGCCGCTGCCGGGTAAGCTAGCAACCCCTAGCAGCACATATCTATTGAGTCTGGTTCCCGACAAAAAGCCCAATTTATTCGCGATCGACTTGCTCCTCATTGAGCATGCGATCGATCAATGGCGACAACTAGAGGCGATTCGCCTTTGGGATTTGACGATTGTCAACAGCGGTTTTTCCGTGACCGCCAGCGGTCTGGCCTACAAGCCGATGGTCATCGGCAAAGGCAAAATCCCCGAAAAAGGTAAAAAAGTAAATGTTCATTATACCGGCTATCTCGAGAGCGGCAAAAAATTTGACAGCTCGCTCGACAAGAAGCACACCTACCAGTTCGCCGTGGGCCTCGGCCAGGTGATCAAGGGGTGGGATGAAGGACTGTCCATCATGACGGTGGGCAGTCGCTACCTACTCAGGATACCTCCCGCGCTCGGCTACGGCGCTGCGGGAGCAGGAGGGGCGATTCCCCCCAACGCAACCCTTTACTTTGACATTCAGTTCATTAGTTCTGAATAATTCCTATGAACATGGAAGCAGTTATGAACAAGAAGATCAACACAGAGCGCGTCAGCCAAAGTCGGCTCAGCACAGTTGATTTTGACAATATTGCCTTTGGAAAGATTTTTGCCGACCACATGCTCGTGGCTGACTACAAGGATGGCGCTTGGGGGGAACCCAAAATTGTCCCTTATGGCGAGATTTCATTTGCGCCTGCGATGTCAGCGTTACATTATGGACAGTCGATCTTTGAAGGTCTTAAAGCCTACAAAAATCAACAGGGCGAGCCAGTCCTTTTTCGCCCTCGCGAAAACTGGATGCGCATGAACCAAAGCGCGGCACGTATGTGCATGCCCGACGTGCCCGAAGAAATCTTCATGGATGGCCTCGCCGAGCTGGTACGCCTAGACCAAAACTGGATCTCCCAAAAGGACGGCCACTCCTTATATGTGCGCCCTTTTATGTTTGCAACCGATGAGTTTGTAGGCATCAGGCCATCTGAGAGCTACCGCTTCGTCATCTTCAGCTGCCCCGTGGGTGCATACTACTCTGAGCCTGTGGGCCTTTTGGTCACGGCCAAGTATGTGCGCGCCATCGATGGTGGCACTGGTGAGGCCAAGGCTGCGGGCAACTATGGCGGCAGCCTGCTGGGTGCCAAAGAGGCCAAAGACCGTGGCTACCACAACGTGCTCTGGCTCGACGGCCGCGAGCGCAAGTATGCCGAGGAATGTGGCACAATGAATATTTTCTTCGTGATCGATGGCGTCGCAATTACCCCACGATTGGATGGCACAATTTTGCATGGCACTACCCGTCAAGCTTTAATAGAATTGCTCCATGACATGAATGTCGAGGTTCAAGAGCGCCGCATTACGATCGAAGAAATTTTTGATGCGCATGCTTCTGGCCGTCTGCAAGAAGTCTTTGGTGCAGGTACGGCAGCCACTGTCGCGCCTGTCGGGCGCATCGGGCACGATGGCTCGGTGCCCGAGCTAGAGGGTCGCCCAGAGATCGTGCTCCCTCCCGTCGAAAATTTCAAGATCGCTAGTGAATTGTTGCAGCGCCTCAGCGACATCCGTGTAGGCCGCGCCTTGGACATCCATGGCTGGGTCATGCCACTCTGATTCCCACAAAATTTAAAATACAAAGCGCGTAGTATTCATTTACTACGCGCTTTTTTGGTTCCTAGGACACCTTTATTTTGCGGGGGCGGGATGCAGATGCCCGCAAGCCTTGCAGGTCCGCAACTCCTCTGAGCCGTAGAATTTCTCAAAGACGGGCTGCATTTGTGTCGCGATATTGGTCATGAAAAAGTATTCTTCATAGACCTTTTCGCCGCAGTTGGGGCAAAACCACAACAGGCCATCTTTCATGCCAGGCTGCCGCACCTTTTCGACGACCATGCCTACAGTGTTCGCTTTGCGCTGCGGTGAATGCGGGACGCCACCTGGCAACAGGAAGATCTCGCCTTCCTTGATGGGGACATCGACGGGCTTGCCATCCTCGATCACACGCAAGACCATGTCGCCTTCGAGCTGGTAAAAAAACTCCTCTGACTCATTGTAATGAAAATCAGTGCGGCTATTGGGCCCGCCGACGACCATCACAATAAAATCTTTGGTTTCCGTCCAGATCGGCTTGTTGCCGACGGGTGGCTTGAGTAGGTGGCGATTGTCATCGATCCACGTTTTGAAGCTGAAAGGAGCGAATTTCGACATAATGAGGTCTTGCATTAAGCGTGTCTGGAAATATAGCTTAAATTTGGATACAATGCGAAAAAGCGCCCTCGACCCCAATGAAACACGCATTTCTGGCTGGCTGCTCTATGGAATGGGCGCCATCGTCGTGGCCATGCTGATCGTGAACCTAGGCCTACGCCTCTCCTCGGTGGCCGTCTGGGACGATGCCTATTTCTTCAGCCGCTACGCAGACAACTATCGCCACTCTGGCCACTACTCCTGGAATCCTGGCGAAGCGCCGTCCTATGGCCTCACTTCTGTGGCCTACGGGACCTGGGTCTATCTTTTGCGGGTGCTGGGTGGCGAGGCATCGCTCACGCTTTGGATATCGAGCCTCACTTGGGGACTGGCCGCCCTCACAGCCCTTTGGATGCTCATTCGCGCACAAGCGCCCGCGCAGAGCCGCAACCGCAAGGCGACCTACGCCCTGTTTTGGGCCATGGTCGGACTCAATGGCCTGCACCTTGTGGTTCATTTTTCAAGCGGCATGGACACGACCTTTGCCATGGCATGGCTGAGCGCATATTTGTATTTGTTCAAGCGTTTCGAAGGCAACTTGTCGCCCGGGAAAAGCCTTGCCATTGGCTTATTGGGTGGTATGGCGTGGTTCATCAGACCTGATTTGCTGCTCTTTCCTTTTTTGCTGCCTTTGGCGCAGGCATTTTTTGGCATTCGTCCCCTCCAAAAGCGCATGGCGGGTTACATTTTGCTCTTCACGACCTTTATGGTCTTGCTCCTCATGGGTTCTGGCGTCGAGTATCTCGGAGGTCTATTTCCGCTTTCCTTTTATGTAAAAAGCCTTCATTCCTATGGGGCAGGCATCACAAAGGCCTACAACTTGGAAGCCCTACGGCAATTGAGCATCTTTTTGCTGAGCAACCTGCCCTTTGTGCTGCTGCTACCCTTGGCTCTGATCATGGGTCGCAAATTGCCGGAACCTGCATTTTCCCGCAACGACAAGGCGCTGATGGTAGGTTTGGTGATTTTCTTGGGCTTCCATGCCTTTTTGGTCACGCCAATTATGGGCTATCATCAGCGTTTCCTATACCCAATCTGGCCGGCGATCGTCTATCTGGCATGCAAGAGCCTCGGGATTGTGCTCCAGGCTGCTCCGGTAGGTGGCTGGCCAGCAATGAACTGGCGCTGGGCCAAGCCGACGCTCTTGGGCCTGGTCACGTTGTGGATGCTGGGCAGCACTTTGCGCAACAAGCCTAGCAACTTGCAGTCCACCGTGGGCTATATGGATGTGCAGACCGCTTACCACGAGCTTGGGCGTAACAATTGGCCATTTCTTCCTGAATTTCTTTCCCTTGGCGACAGCCTACGCATCGCAGCGACTGAGTTGGGAATCCTGGGTGCGATGGCCGACGACAATACGATCATTGACTTGTCGGGTCTGCACGACGATGAGACGGCACAAAATGGCCTCAACACCGACCGTTTGCTCATCACACAACGCCCTGACCTAATCTATATGCCACATCCCGACTATGTCGAGATGATCTCAGCCATTGAGGGCAACCCGACCTTTCAAAGCGACTATGTCGCGTTTCCCGCAGATAGCCTTCAAACGTGGCTGGGATTGGCCCTGCGCCGTGACTCCAAATATTTTGTGCAGATGCTGCATATTATTCAGCGTGGTAAAAACGTTGAATAATAAATGACCCATCGATGCTAGCAGATTCTTCTCCGCAACAAGAGATCCCCTCACGGTTTGGGATCGTCCTATTTATTGTCGTCGGAACCGCGATCCTCGCACTTGCCTTTTTGAGCCGCTTTCATGGCTTCAAGATATATGACGACGCCTATATGTATGTGCGCTATGCCGACCACATTGTAGCCGGTCATGGTATGGTCTGGAATGTGGGTGCCGAGGCCGTTTATGGCGTGCCATCATTGGCCTATCTATTGTTTGCGGTTATCCCGTTTCGGCAAATTTTTCCCGACAACCCTGCCGCAGCCATCTTTTCGGCGTCCTTTTTTGTAGGATTGGTTTTCCTCGGATTGATCTTCAGGTTGGCGCTGCGCGTGATGAAACCCAGTATTGGGCACAAGGCGTATGTGATGGGCTTTGTGATGCTTGCCCTCATCGCGACAGCTGTGAGTTTGCGCGGGCACTTTGCCAGCGGCATGGAAACCACACTGGCAATGTGCTATGTGACGCTGATGATCGGCATGGTAGAGCGAATGCAACAAGGCAAGGGCAATGCCTGGGCGACAGGCGCACTCATGGGAATTGCTTGGTGGATCGGCCCTAGCATGCTCAGTTTCTCATTGGGGATCCCGATGATGATGGTCTTGTTGAATTGGAAAGCAGCCGATCGGGCAAAATGGCTGCGCATCTTGGTGCTGAGCTTGGCAGGGACTGGCCTTTGCCTGCTGGCTGCACATGCCATCACTGGTGCCTGGCTGCCTTCGGGCCATATTGCACGCAGTGCTGCGTTGCAGGGTCCCGACTACGGAGAGCAGCATCGCTGGACGGCGCTGGCTGAGCTGGCGCGGTTCATGGCACGGAGCTGGCCGGCCGGCTTGGCAATTGGGATGGGCGCGTTTATCAAATGGCGGCGACTTGGGCAGGGCTATTCGGCTTTGGACAAGGCGATGGCGGTTGCAATGGTAGTTTTTGTCCTCCTTCTGTGTTTTCTTGATTTGCAGGTAATGGGCGCTGGGCAGCGATTCTATTATCCGCTCCTGCCCTTTCTCATCTATCTAGGCATCCGGGAATTGCTGCATCTGCAAGAAAACCTACGGCTCGGCCCTGGATTCCAGTTCCGGAGGGTACCTGCAAACCTGGAACGTATCGGTATCGTGGCATTGTCGGCGGTACTGCTCTATTACGGCATCGACTATGGCCAATCGTTCAAGCGCTCCAGACCAACCGATCGCCTTGCTGTCTTGGATGTCGGGCGCAGCTACGAGGCAGAATTTCCAAATTATTGGCCGCGCCTAGATCGCCTTGATGGTTTGCCCGAAGGATTGCGCATTGCAACGACAGAAGCTGGGATACCAGCAGCGCTTTACCCGCAACACACGATCGATGACTTGACGGGCCTCAACGCGCCTGCACTTGTGCGCGATGGTTTGAGCGCGGTGACGGTGCTCAAACATTGCCCTGCAGATTTGATTTACGTGCCCAATACCAACTACGCGCAACTATCCCAAGACCTCCTATCCTCTGCCGAGTTCAAGCGACACTACAGCCTCATCCCCGCGCAAGACCTCAAAGCCGCGATGGGAGTGGCGATCAGGAAAGACAGCCCCTATGCCACGGCCCTCTTAGCAACCTTCCAGAAGTGACCACTCCCGCAAAGAATTGCAAGAAGATTTCCACGGTTTTTGGGTGCTTGCTGTAGAATGGTTATTTTGACCGAGAAAATCGAAGAACGTTGTTATGAAGAAGTATTTTTACCTCGTAATCGCTATCCTGGGTGTGGGTCTCGTGGGTTATTCCGTGACACAAGGCTGGGCCACATTTGAAATGCCGATGGCGGGCATCAAGTCACACCCAATGATGGGCTACAAATTCATCCAAGGCATTTTGGCAGCTGTATTTGCAGTCGCAGCTTTGGGATTGTTGTTTTTCAAACCCAAGATTGCCATTGTTCCAGCTTTGCTGGTCATCGGCATGGCGGCATGGTTTTATACCAATCCACCGATTCTCGAGGATATTCAATACAACCCCGAGAAGATCGTGATCGGTGCCATGCTGGGCGGATTGCTGCTTGCATTGTCTGGACTCATCGCTCCCAAGAAGGCCTGACCGATCGCGCATCGTTCCACTGTTGCTCAATCTTCCTTGTACCACTCTGAGTACATCACATAGGCATTGGCGCTCTTTTTGAGACCCTCCAATTGTGCGGGACTCAAGGCTTTGATTTTCTTTGCGGGAATGCCCCCGTAAAGATAGCCGGGCTCCAAAATGGAGCCCTCCAACACGACGGCGCCAGCCCCCACGATCACGTCGGGCCCCACGACGGCCTTGTCCAAGACCACCGCGTTCATCCCGATCAGGCAGCGATCCTTGATCTCGCAGCCATGCACGATCGCGCCATGGCCGATCGTGACATCGTTGCCAATGAGCGTCGGGCTATGCTCGAATGTGCAATGCACCATCACGAGGTCCTGGATATTGCTGCGCTCACCAATGCGGATCGCATGCACGTCGCCTCTGATCACGACGCCATACCAGATGCTGGACTGGTCGCCGATCTCTACATCGCCGATGATCACTGCATTCTCTGCGAGGAAGGCCAAGTTGCCAAGCTGAGGGGTCTTGCCTTTGAGGGTTTTGATGATGGGCATAGGTATTCTTTTTTAGAAGCCGAATATGGCAGAAGTATTTGGAAATTCAGTCCGGATCGAGTTCATGCCGCAATCCTTTGGCAATCTCAAGCTACGGCCGCAAAACTCCGAATGTATCAAATCCGAAATTTCTGTACCATTGTGCCGACTCTCAATGTGTCGCACATTATTAGAAAGGATAACGCGCAGCAACGATGCACCGACTCAAGTGGGGTCACACATGATCTCGCAACACAACTAACGCTTGATACAGGGACATTGACACGGTTGCACTAGCCTTATTCCATGCCCAAGAGCCTTGAGATTTCCTCCCAAGCCGCTTCACGAAAACGCGCATATTTGGCCGCATCTCCATCACTCCCAGACTTGATGTATTCAACCAATGCCTCACCTTCTTTTCTCACGAGATCAAATGCATCCACGATTTCCTTGAAATAACTGATGTCGCTGGGATCAGTAAGGAAACCGCTTTTGAGCAAGGCATTGTATTGCGTTTCGATCGTTTCGATCCCCCCCAATTGCTCGCCAACAAGTTGAGCAGCCTTTTCCGACGTGTAGGACTCTGATGTATAACCATCTGCGGCCATTCCGACAATCAAAAAGGAGTTGTACAGCAACAACCCACAAGATCCACCGAGCGCTTCCAAGGCCTCATTTTTACCTTTTTGGGCATGCCCGAGGTAGGCAAAAGATACAACAAGCAGAAAGATCAATCCTTTTTTCATGGTGCTAGACATTTGTCGCAAGGTGAATAATTTTTCGCATTCCTTGGATGTTTTAGATCAGAAAATCGGATGCAAAGTGCCCGGTTATTTCCGCCACAATAGGCGTTGCCCCTTGCGCGTGAGCAGGTGTTGCGGCACGCGGGTGCGGATCATGCGCGCCAAGCGTTCCACGAGTCCGCGTCGCACAAAACGTGTATGCACGACCAAGCCGATTTCTCGCTCGGGAGCAGGCTCGGGAAAAGCCCGCATCGCCGTCCCTGATGGCAATTGTGTGGGAATCGCCAACTCAGGTACGAGTGTGTAGCCCTCGCCCTGACCCACAAATCGCATCAAGACTTCGAGGGAGCCGCCTTCGTAGATCACCTCAGCCTCTGCGCGTGCGGTTGCACCGCAAAATTCCAGCACTTGCTCACGCAGACAATTGCCCCCGGTGAGTACCAATGGCCCTCCCATTTTTTGCAAAGTACTGGCATTGAGTTCCATGGTGGGCAATGATGAGGACACACACAGCCACAAGGGTTCGCTGTACAAGGGCATTTCATCTAGCTCTGGCTCAGCGACTGGTAGGGCGAGTAGTCCTACATCGATGGAACCATTTTGGATGCCCGCAATGATGGCCTCAGATTGCAGCTCCATCACGTGCAGGCGCAACCCTGGGTGTGCTTGCGCAAAGGCATGCAAAAACAGGGGCAACACGTAGGCCGCGATGGTGGGAATTACTGCCAAACGCAGCGTTCCCTCCAAATTTTCCTGCTCCAATCGGATACTTTCCTTCATCGCCGCCACTTCAGCTAGCACACGACGGGCACGATCCACGACCTGCTTCCCCATGGACGTGGGCTCCATCGGGCCATTTCCGCGCTGAAAAAGCACAACGCCCCACTCCTCCTCAAGCTTGCGCACCTGCATACTCAGCGTGGGCTGCGTCACGTGGCATGCTTCGGCCGCCCGCACAAAATTGCGATGCATATCGAGCGCCACAAGGTATTCTAGTTGTTGCAAATTCATATAGCTGTTGTCTATGCAAATATAAACATTATTGATTTGATTGATTTTACCAACTGTGGGAGATTTGTAAAAAAGGAAGCTATGAAAAATCTCAACCGCATTGGCATCGACAAAGAAGCAGCAACCCAGCTCGCCGATCACCTCAATCACCTTTTGGCCCAGTATCAAGTTTTTTACATGAATGTGCGCGGCTTCCATTGGAACATCAGCGGCGAAAAATTCTTTGAATTGCATGCACAATTTGAATTGCTATACAACGATCTGCAAGTGAAGATCGACGAGATCGCCGAGCGCATCTTGACGCTCGGTCATACCCCGATCCACACCTATGCCGAATACCTCACGCGCACAGAGATCGCAGTCGCCCAAAGCGTTTCCACATGGCGTGCGGGTGTGGCTCACGTCATCGACGCTTTCCAGATCCTCATCACACAGCAGCGCAAGCTACTCAAGCTCTCCAGCGCTGCCGAAGACGAAGGCACCAATGCCCAAATGAGCGACTACATCCGCCAACAAGAGAAGTCGATTTGGATGTACAATGCACTCATTCACAATTGAGGTCGGTCGATTGTCACTTGTTGTTCATCGTTGAAGAACGCTTGTTGTAAGAAGGGGCCTTGCCGATTTTGGATGCCCGATACAGCATACTGAGGCAGCATTGGGTTGAATTTTCTGTTCAAGGCTTCCGCAGCTGGGCGGCGATCTCATCGGGCAACATGTAATTTTGCCCACGACCTGCCTGCTCCAGCAATGGGTGTGCAATGCGTGCCCAATCAAGCAATTGCCAGCCCAATTGATGATCGATCGCAAGCTGATCTGTATGATGCTCGGTGCGAATCACATATTTTCCAGAACTCCCATAGCGAATGCCATCACCGAGCAACCCCAAAAAGCCGCGTTGCAAATATTGCACGGTATGCCCGAGTTCATGTCCCAACACGCCGATCTGGGCATTGTAAGGCAAATTCGCATGCATGCCCGCATGGTAAAAATCGGGCACCTCGATGCTGATGCGCACTTGATACCTGCGCCGTTTCGCGCCACGCAACATGCTGCCGATCACTGGCTGTGAACTATGAGCAGTCTTCTGCACGCAAAAGACAAATTCCACAGCCACATTGCGCAACTCTGGGTAATGGGACAATGCTCTCAGGGCTTGCAACTCGATTTGTGCAGGGATAGTCTTCTTGTGCCCAAAAGCAGTCCGCAAAGAATCCAAGATTAAGCAATCGGCCTCACGGTCATAGAGGACGCGCGCGCTTGGAACCTGCGCTTGCGCGACGCCCACCCACAGCAACGCTGCCATCGAAATCAGTGCCCCAAATATCCATTTCATGCCGCAAGATCATCCAAAAATCCACCGCAAACATACCAAAAATGAGAAACCCTCCCCCCAACGACAAAGGGCCACCCGATTACTCGGGTGGCCCTTGTCCATTTCAGAAAGTCGCAGGGTTACTGCTTCACAACGCGCTCGACGATGCGCAGGTCACCGTTCTCGACGGTCACCAGGTACACGCCGGCTGCGAATTGGGACATGTCAAGCTTCACACTGCCTTCGCCAAGTGTGAGGCTGATCGCAGTAGCTACGATTTGCTTCCCGTAGATATCGCTCACTTTCAGTGCATAAGTCCCTTCGTCGCCGCAATTACGGCAGGCAACCTCGACAGTAGTATTGCCATTGGTTGGGTTGGGAAATACATGGATGCTTAGCGAAGGCTTAGCATCCAGAGCATTGCCTGCCTGGCTAGCCATCTTGCTATTGCCCCCTAGGTTGCAATTGCGTGTGGTCAAATTGCCACAACCACCGAGGTAATCACCGCCATGGCCAGCCAAAATGTGCTGCCTTGCTGCTGGTACTGGCAAACATTGGGTCATTGCATTCTGCGGACGTCCTGGAGGAACGTGGCAGATCGCAATATGCGCCATGGCATTGGGGCTTTGGTTCACACCATTGCCGCTTTGACCATTGCCCGTCTGACCATTGTTGCTGCGGTCAGTACAAGTGATGTCCAACACGCAGACACGCACACTGTCCACGCCTGTGCAACCTTGTGCGTCAGTCACGGTCACATAATAAACAGTGCTCACTGTAGGGCATACCGTCTGGTTAGTCGTCGTTGGACCATTGTTCCACAGGTAGGTATAGGGAGCACAACCACCTGAACCGACCACGCTGATGGTAGCGCAAGCCGAGTCTTGGTAGGCAGGAATCACAATTACATTGTTGCTGGCATTGGCTACCACAGCGGTAGCTTGCGCGGTCAAGGTCTGGGCGCATGTGGCAGTGTTGCCACTTTGATCAGTTGCACGGTAGGTGCGGATGATCACACGTGGGCTGCCGGCACAACCTGTCCCTGTCACTGCATCACCGACATGGGCGATCGAGATCACGGTACAATTGTCTTGTGCGGTCACCAACGACGTATTGGCTGTCGGGATGTCGCGCACACATGCGACAGACACATTTGCCGGGCAAGTGATCGTCGGGGCAATGTTGTCCACAACAGTGACGATACCTGAGCACATGCTACTGTTGCCATAGATGTCCACGACGGTGAGCGTGACAGTGTTGGCACCCAAGTTTGCACATGAGAAACCAGTGTTGCTCAGCGACATGCTGGCGATTGCACAATTGTCTGAGCTGCCATTGTTGATGTTGGAAACCGAGATCGATCCCGTTCCAGCATTGCTCAGCGCCACGGTAGAGCCGCTGCAAAGCGCCGATGGAGCCTGATTGTCATTGACAGTCACCGTAAATGTACAGGAAGAGGCATTGCCTGAGCCATCGGTGGCTGTGGCGGTCACGGTCGTGGTACCGACCGCAAATGTGCTGCCGCTCGCAGGGCTGTAGCTGATCCCACTGACAGAGCAGTCATCGGTTGCTGTTGCAATGTAGCTCACCACTGCACTGCACAAGCCTAGATCATTGCTTTGGGTGATGTTTCCTGGGCAAGTGATCACTGGAGCTGTGTTGTCACTCACTGTAACCGTAAATGAACAGCTCGCAGAATTGCCGGAGCCATCTGTCGCTGTAGCAGTAACGGTCGTGGTACCGAGTGCAAAGGTGCTACCGCTGGCCGGGTTGTAGCTGATGCCGCTCACGGAGCAGTTGTCGGTCGCATTGGCGTTGTAGGTAACCGCTGCGCTACACATACCAGGTGCATTGCTCACGCCAATATCTGCGGGGCAAGTGATCAGAGGAGCACGGGTATCGCTCACGTTCACCGTCGCTGCGCAAGTCGATGCATTGCCGCTATTGTCGGTCACAGTGAGCACCACTGTATTGTCGCCGAGATTGGCGCAATTGAAGCTTCCATTGTCGATCGTCAAAGAGGCAACGTCACAATTGTCATAGCTGAAATCATCTACTTCTATTGCGGTCACTGTAGCATTGCCATTGGCATCAAGCACAAGATTCACAGCCTGGCAATTGGCAATTGGCGCAATGCCATCCACAATCGTCACGATCGAGGTACAGACAGAGCTGTTGCCGTAGATGTCGATCACGGTGAGGGTCACCGTATTGTTTCCAATATCCGTACAGATAAAGTCGCACTGGCTCAAGTATGCGGTGTCCACACCACAGTTGTCGGTATTGCCATTGTTGAGCAAAAGCGGTGAAACGCAGACGGCACCATTGGCATCCAGCATCGCAGTGATGTTTTGGCAGACGGCTTGGGGAGCTTCATTGTCTGTCACGGTCACTTGGAATGCGCATGCTGCCGTATTGCCAGCGCCATCAGTTGCGACGGCATTCACAGTGGAGGTCCCGACGGCAAACACGCTGCCAGAGGCGGGTGTCACAGCCACAGTAGCGGAGCAATTGTCGTTTACTGTTACATTGTAGGAGACTGCAGCACTGCATTGGCCATTGGAATTGCTCACGCCTAAATTGGAAGGACAGGCAATTGTAGGAGGTGTGACATCGACTACGGTGATCGTAGCGGTGCAAGTAGCGGTGTATTGACCATCGCTCACCGACAACACGACCGCAGTCGTGCCGAGGGCATAAGGCCCGATCGGTGTCACGAAGAATGTCAACGCATCGCCGTTGGGATCAGTCGAGCCTCCGTTGAATTCAAATGCTGCAGCGTTGCCGAGGCAGCTGCCGTTGGCATTGACGGTCAAGTTTTGGCATACAGGCACTGGAGGCTGGTTGCAGCCATTGCCGAGCACTTGGACGTTGGCGGTACAGGTGCTCACATTGCCGTTGATGTCGGTCACAGTCACCATGGTCACAATCGTCTGGCCAGCTTGTGCGCAGGTAAACGAATTGGGAGTGACCGTCATGGTAGCGATCGCACAGTTGTCGGCCGCAGATGCCAAAACCTGAGCAGCCGTGATCGTCGAAGTGATGCCAGTCGTTGGCGACACCTGGATAGACTGGCAGATGATTGCTGGAGCCTCGTTGTCCAACACTGTCACGGTAAAGGAGCAAGCAGCAGTGTTACCAGAGCCATCGACAGCATTGAAAGACACTGTGGACGTGCCTACAGCGAAGATCGAGCCGCTGGCCTGACCACCGCTTTGAACCACGGTCACGAGCCCGCAATTGTCGGTGGCCGATGCATTGGCGAAGTTCACCGCAGCGCCGCAAACACCGAGGTCATTGCCTACGGAGATGTTGCCTGGGCAAGTGATCGAAGGTGCGACGATATCTGCGATGGCACCTACGGTCACTGTGGTGGAGTAGCTACAGTTATTGGCATCGCGCACCACCAATGAGTGCACACCAGCGGCAAGGCCGTTGCGCGTACCCGAGGCCGTGAAGCCACCGCCGTCGAAGCTGTAGGTATAGGGTGCCACGCCACCGAATGCGGAGGCAGTGATTGCGCCATTGCTTTGGCCGCAAGTAGTGCTAGTGGTAGTGGTCAAGGCGCCAACGGTGCTGGCTCCGCTAGCCACGGTGTAGGAAGTGGTGAAGACGCAAGAGTTGCCGTCCACAACCAGCACGGTATAAGTACCGGCGGCGAGGCCGCTGATGCTTTGCGTAAAGGAGGAGTAGTTATTGGGGCCGGTCCATGAGTAGGTGATCGGCGCGGTACCATTGAGGACAGACACCGTTGCGCTGCCATTGGAGGCGCCGCAGCTGGCCGCGGTTCCGGTTGCGCTGGCGGTCATGTTACATGGGATCGGAACGGTGATATTGAACGTGCCGAAGCCTGTGCCAGGTGATGGGCAGGCATTGTCAACAGCATTGATCGACACGGTATAGGTGTTCCCTGCTTGCAGTGCGGTAGGCGTGAAGCAGAAGGTGCCGTTGGCAAAGCCTGGGCCTGAGGAATTCAGGACAAAGGTGGCTGGGGGCAGGATCTGGCTGGTCACCGTCACGGTGATGTTGTTGTTGTTGGCGTCGGTGACAGCCACAGGGGTGCAAAACTGCTGGCCCACTGGAACCACGACGTTGGCGATCGGGGCAACCACCGGCGGGGTGTTGTTGCAATTCAGGATGCGCACTTGGATGTCACGCGTTACGGAGCCGATGACTTGGCCGTTGCGAAACTCGTCTGCACGCACACAAACCACTGCCACTTGGCCCACAATCGTAGGCGTGAAGGAAATCAAGCCCGTGTTGGGATTGATCGTGACGCCGTTGCTGGAGGTGATCGGGTTGGTTGCGGTGAATCCAGGTGCATAGGTGACTGGATCGGTGAGGCTCAAGTCATTGCATGCCTGCAAAGAGTAAACGATGGCGTCGCCATCGGGGTCTGAGCCAGCCTGGCTCAATGAGGCTGGTTGGTTGGCACAGAAAAATCCGACGGGCCTGTTGAGGAACCTTGGGCTGCTGTTTTGGATGCCTGTACGAAAGTTGGAGTAGATGTACAGCTGCTGGCTACCAGCGCTGGTAACCGTCGTGATGGCCGAGTTGCGGCAGCACAAGGCTGTCGCATCCACACGATAGCTCGTGTTGGGTTGGAGGTTGGTCACAGTACCGACAAAGATGTGCTCCTCAATGCCATAAGGGCCACCACCGTTGTTACAGCTGGAGGCCTGCCCTGGGCAAAGCGGGGTAATGTCGGTCACCATGGTACGCGTGAGCGTGACAGAGGTCGTAGGCACGGCTGGGGTAAGGTTGACCGTGGTGGTCGTGCCCAGGGCAATGCCTGCGCAGTCGCGGTAGATCGCTTGGGTGAAACGATAGTTTTCACCACTGATCCAATCGACGATAATCTGGGTGCCGGCATAGTGAGAAGCTCTCGCTGTACCAAACGAGCCCAGCAAACCCAGCAGTAGCAATCCCGAAAGGGACAGCAACCGCAAATGCGAACATCGAATCTCATTCGATGTTCGCCTAGTTTCCAAAAAGCGTTTCATGTGATTGTGTATTGATATAATAATTGATAAATAATATTTCACTTCCGATTCAAACTAGCCTTCCCCCCAACAAATCCTCACATTTTGAAAATTTGTATAAATAATAGCGTTATTTATTCGGATAAATGCACAGGCAATATAAGACAAAAAATGCTCTAAATATTAATTATTGCAAATTAATTGTCAACAATCATCATATTATAAAATGTAATAATTAATAATTTCCACAATTAAATTTGATCAAGCGTCTAAGACATACTTCGATCTTCGGCCTCATGGATGGCCACCACTTAGACCAAAGACTGACAATCTTGTTTGGGCATAGAGTCACCAATGATGAACCACCCATTCGGAATCATTGCCATGTGCTTTGCCAGAGATGGTCGATCTTCATCTAGCCCTGTCTTTGGCCAGAGATCTTACAAAAAGGTACAGACACTGAAGAATCATCCTGCGCTTCAAAATCACATCGCTGCCCCATCGATCAGACCCTTCTACGCATTGGGATATCTCAGGCCTCATCCATTCACACTATGGCGCCATCCAAGAAGCGGCAGCCCTCGCCAAAAGCATCCAAAATGGGTACTCACAAAATCAACCAAACAGACCATATCCAAACACAAGCTACATCAATGCGATTTCAAGCAAACTGATGGGCATCGACTTGATACCCCGCTCACCATCGGCCGATTGCGAGCGGGTAATTTACTGGCTCGGCGCAGGATGCCGTGTGCTGACGGCGGGCGATGCATAGGTGGGTGCCATGGCAGCGGTTGCGTGGCGCTGACTGAGTTTGTGAGGAGAGTGGACTCACAGTGGAATGTGAATGGTAGCCTGGCGCATGCTGCTTGGAATGTCGGGTAGAGACGGTGGGAACAAAGGCGCGCTTTGCATCGAGTCCCCACGGGGCGATGCTGTTGGGATGGGTGGAGATGGTGAGGGACGGGCGTGTACCACAAGGGAGTGTACCACAAAGTGGTGAAGATCTCCCCCCAATGACAAAGGGCCACCCGATTGCGCGGGTGGCCCTTGTCCATTTCAGAAAGTCGCAGGGTTACTGCTTCACAACGCGCTCGACGATGCGCAGGTCACCGTTCTCGACGGTCACCATGTACACGCCTGCTGCGAAT
>JANORP010000488.1:0-3569 GCA_031415375.1 Bacteroidota bacterium
AGGTCCATCATCCGCCCTTCATCAGTCGATTCCGGGCGAATGCTGGACGTTGCCCAAAATTTTATCGCCTACCCCCGAAAAGCACCCAGGACTTGCCCCCGCGACAGTATGGGAGCAGAGTGTAAGTCTATAGATTTTCAACGCGCTCACAATCCGCACTCCCACTGTGCTCTCCGGTGTGGTAGTATTCACAATGCACATTCGAAAGCCAAAGGCTTCGAACGAGATGATTCCCAAAACAAAGAAGGCCCTTTGTGGCTTGTAACCATGCTTTGAATACCCAAAACCTCACATATCATTTGCAAGGCCGCAAGGTCTTGCAATGCTTGGCGATCTTGCTAGCGATGCTTCTGGTTTGTGCAAATGCATCTTGGGCGCAAGCCCGTGTCAAGCCAAAGGTGATGTCAGGCGAACGGGCGGCAGGCTACCAAACAAGTAAAATATGGAAGCCAGCCATTTTCCAAGGAGGAAACCGCAAACACGACTATTACGAGGGCTGGTACATCAAGTGTGTTTCCGCCGATGGAAGCCGCAGCTTTGCCCTCATTCCTGGACTCGCTATGGGCAGCAATGGCAAGCATGGCCATGCCTTCATCCAATACATAGACGGCAAAACGGCCGAAACTCATTGGTATGAATTTCCTGCCACCGATTTTTCCTATTCCCAGCGTCGGTTTGCAGTCCTGATCGGCACGAACTATTTCTCGAGTGATAGTGTGCATGTGGATGTCGGTGAGGGTGCCGAGCGATTACAGGTCGATCTTAAGTTGTCTGGCCTGCATCCTTGGAAGGTGCGGCCATTCTCGCCGGGCATCATGGGTTGGTATCGTTTTGTGCCGGGCATGGAGACTTGTCATGGCCTCGTGAGTATGGATCATGGGGTCGAGGGCACGATCGTGCAGGGTGGCATCGCAGTGCAATTGCACGGTGCAAGAGGCTATATCGAAAAGGATTGGGGGAGTTCATTTCCCCGCAGTTACGTGTGGATGCAAAGCAATCGCTTTGAGCGCGATTCAGTTTCCTTTATGTGCTCGATCGCTACGATTCCCTATCTCGGCAAATATTTCACTGGCTTTTTGGGCTTTTTGTGGGTCGATGGCAAGGTCCATCGCTTCGCCACCTATACCCACGCGCATTTGCGAGACGTGCAGCTCACTGAAAACACTGCCTCGTTTGTGATCGAGGAAGGGAAATGGCGCATCGTGGTGCAGGCCGCACGACGAAGTAGTGGGCTGCTCAAGGCGCCGCAGTCGGGCGAAATGGAACGTCGCATCGCAGAGAGTGTCGATGCAGAGATCAGCCTACAACTCATCGACCGCAAAGGAAAGACCCTGTTTCAAGGGAAAGGCCTGGAAGCGGGCTTGGAGATCGTAGGGAAGCGCGATGAACTGATGGGGAACTGAAGGATGACCGATCAGCCATCGCCTCCACGAGGCTACCTGATCGTGATGTGGTACTATGGCAACATCGAATGGGTTGTCTCGCCAAGCGCTGGATCAAGCTACTTGATGCGCCGGATGGAGTACCAGACGGAAAAAACATCGTTTTGCTCAATGTTGGCACCCGGGCAGGGCTCCAGCTCATTTTCGCGGCCATAGGATTTGGACATCACCTGCAGGAATGCGGGCAAGGTATCGACGGCGTGAAAATCATGCACCTCGCCGATGAGGTCGTCGAGGCATCCATGTAGCCCGAATGGGGTCGCAGGCCACAAATGCTTGTGTATGGCCTTTTTAGTTTCTTTGGTGCAGGGCATTTCTGGATCCAGCAAATCTCCATAGGCACGGCTGATGCCGTCGCTCTCCCAACCGCCGACATGCACCCTGAAGGTCTGTCCAGGCATCGCATAGACTTTGAGGCTGAGGTCGATGGGCCAATCGCGGCGATAGGAGCGCGCCATGCCGTCGCGAAAAATGTCGTCGCCCTTCACGAACTCATTGAGGCAAATATATTGACCACCTGCTTCGAGCCAAATGATTTTTTCGGGGCGGCTGAGCACGTCTTTGCGCTGGGTGAAGTGTATTTTTTCAAAGTGGACCTCATAGCCTTGGGCCACGGGCAGGATAGAGGCGTCGCCCGCGACGTCCCACCAGCAATAAATGGTGCGCGCCACCACAGCCTCGTCGGCCTGTTGCGTCCATGGAATCGTAATGCGCACCGATTTGGCAAGGACCTCCACTTGGATGGAACCCCAAAACGTATCGCCCGAGCGGGTTTCCATGCGGTAACGCAGCTGTGGGTCACGTCCCTCTGCTGCTCCGAGGGTGGCCTTCGCAGGAAAAAGATCGATGGGCACCTCAAATCGGTAGTCGCGGCTGCTCATGCGAATCTTGTGGCCATAGGCTGGAAGTTCGGCTCGGTTGCTAGAGAGTGCGCCACCGTCGCCGCTGGCAAAAAGGTCAATCTGGATGGCGGTGACGCTGTCTGTACCGCCTGGCGTGCGCGGCACCAGGGCGCGCATAGCGCGTCGCGTCGCACATAAGCGCAGTGGATGCAGCTCTGTGCGGGCGGGTGGATGCCCACGGTCCCAAATCCAAGTGCCTTCGCAGTGTACCCAATCGCCCATGCTTGGCCAATTCCAGATGATGTCGCGCCGCTTGTGGCCGGCGCTGAAAAAGCCGCAACTTTCGCCTCGGCGGTTGGCCTCGGCACAAGGATTGTCTGCGGCATCGATCGCCAGCCCAGACTCCCACTCCACATGCAAATTGTTGTCGATGAGCGTGTCGGGGTGACCGACTGGGTGCTCGATTTCATGGCCTGTAAAGATACGTCGTGCCAACAGGTGGCGATAGGTACTGTCGGGCCTGATGTTGAATCCGAAATCGTGGGTGTAATGGTAGGCAGAAAAGTCCTCCTGGGAGACGTGGGTGCCTGTGTAGAAGCTGTCATAAGGAACAACAAGGCCTTCGGCGGCAGCACTATAGCCCCAATCTACAACAGGTCTCCACTCGGGCAACAGGAGGCTGATGTCATAGATTTTTTGGATAAACAGTACCTTGATGGTGTCGTAGCAGTTGTGGCAACCTGCGTCGGCGGTATTGCTCAATGGAAATCGGGGAACGCTGATTGGTTGCGCGATGATGGTCATCGGTTGGGCCAAAAGTAGCAGCATGCCAAGTGGCCATGATCGCAAGGGCAGACGACTATTAAAAAAGGCTTGGACGAAAGTAGTCATCGCTCAAAGGTACAAAAAAGATGACTACAGATCACAGATTTGTCCAAAATAGGCCCTGAATTGTCATTGATGGCGGGTTTTGGAATCGGTGTCCATTGTGACTTTGGGTAGGGAATCGCTGTGTGCTGCTGCGAATTCATCTAGGCGCAACGATTTTTTGCGTTAAGAATCGCAAGGTTTCGTATTTTCGCGGCTTACATCAAATTCAGTAGTTTTAGAATGGCTTCAATTGAACTGAAGAAAGAGATTCTGCAAAAATGCCTGGTCTATGTCGATAATCTCATCGATGCAGTTTCTACGGCTATGCGGGACGCCCAAGAGGCTGCCGAAGAAGGCGCAAGTAGCGGAGCAGACGAAATGGATGCCAGCCGCGCGATGGCCGAAATCGAAAAGG
>JANORP010000489.1:0-2513 GCA_031415375.1 Bacteroidota bacterium
CTTGCTCACCAAGCGTCCCGCCGTGGGCGAGCAAGTCACCCCATCGGACAATCAGCTCAACGAAGTGCAAAACCGCACCCCAGGCAGCTATTGGATCACCAATCCACAGAATACGTTTGAGGACAATGTCGCTGCTGGCACGGAGGGCACAGGATATTGGTTCCTGTTTCCTCAGCATCCCATGGGCCTGTCGGCGACCGATCCGCGTTTCTCGGCGATGCAACCGCATACCCTTCCGATGATCTCATTCAAAGGCAATTCAGCACATAGCACCATGAATGCCTTTGACATATTTGACCAACTGGATGCCAATCATGCCATCGTCACGAACCTTGGTTGGACCCAAAGCAGCCCGCATGTGATGGAAAATTGCACTTGGTATGCCAATGATCTCGCGCTCTATACTGGCATAGGCGCTGGTGGCCCCTCCGACAACCTCATTTTCAGAAACAACGCCTTTGTCGAAAACAATGTCGCCATCATGTTTGCCAGCTACAGCATCGTCGATCAGTCGGTGATTGTTGCCAATTCTGGCCAGAGCCTTTCCACTGCACCACTCTACGCCTACCGCGTCTATGACGGAGCCGGGCAGGTGCAAAACAGCCACTTCATCGGCTGGGATGCTGCCAACACCAGTTTTTTGCTAAACACAGGTGCTGCCATCAAGCATCCCAACCACATGTTCACCAACAATACCACCTTCCCCACGACGTCGATGCGCTGTATCTTGGAAGATTTTGACATCAAGCCCACCGTCGCTCATGCCAATCATCCCGGGCATCCCCGATACTGGTCCATTGTATTGCGCGACGTCACGGGTGGCATCAGTGGCAAAGCGAATACGTCCATCGTCTCCAACCAGCCATTCATGCTCGTGGGCGACGAATTCCAACCGAGCAATTGGACGCGGACTTATCGCAGCGATCACCGTTTTGTCTTATCGCGACTCAGTTACAATGTCTCTTTTCCCGCAACTCCCAACATTACCTGCACACGCGAGAAAGCTGGTACGGCCTCAGAATCTGTCTATTACATCGACGGTTACAAGGAGTGGCATCAACTACCCTTCATCGCCAATGAGGGCTATGAATACACCTATACCTACGAGGCCCTGCCAAGCGTGAAATCCGTCGTCATGAACATGGAGGATGCCACAGTGGGCGACAATTACGTGGCGCGCTTCAAGGATTTTGGCAAATTGGGTGGCCTCACGCTCAGCTCTAGTCAAGGTGCTCTCACGTCACACGCTTCCCTCGGCAACCTACGCAGCGCCGCCACATCAGGCTATTTCTTGCAAGTGAATGGCGACCTCTACATCAAGGCCGTTGCGACAGGCAAATACCAGACGTTCAGCCTGAACTGGACGACTGACTTCACGGTACCTGCCCTCGACACCGACGGGGACCAGATGCCTGACGCCGCCGAGATCACCGCAACCCGCGATGCCTTTGACGCGAGCGACCTCGCCACGCACTTCAACACCGCCGCCGTATTGGAAGACTGGGGCGCATTTGCCAACATCACCAGCCCCACCGTGAGTGGGGGCTTATTCAGTTGCACCTCCAATGGTAACGGCGACGCACAAATGATCAACAGCGCCTACAACTTCAACAGTGACCGCGTGCCCCACTTGTTTGTGCGCATGAAAGCCTCGCAAAACACACCTGCACAAATCTTTTTTGCTAGCAGCACAATGCCCGGCTTCAGCGGCACCCGCGTCGTTACAGCCAATTACACCGGCAATGGCGCCTACCAGACCCTCATTTTCAACATGAATGCCCATGCCGACTGGGCCAACGTCATCACCGATCTGCGGCTTGACCCCGTATCAGGCGCAGGTATCACGATGGAAATCGACTGGATCCAAGCGCCTTGCCAAGACGTGGACAATGACGGCGACGGCATTTGCAACTTCGCTGACCTCTGTCCCAGCCTCAATGACCGCCTCATCGGCACCTCCTGCAACGACGGCAATCCAGCGACGTTTCCCGATGCCTGGAGCGCCACCACTTGCTCCTGCACTGCCGGCACCTTCAAAACGGCCGAGGTCATCTCCGCCCTCCCAGCAGTGCATTCCGCCGACGCCGAAGTCACAGTCTATCCCAACCCCTTTCAGGGCGAGCTCCACATTCAGTTCCGCAACCCGGCCCGCTACAACACCCTGCGCGTCACCGACCTGCAAGGCCGCATCCTGCGCGAATCAACCATCGCCGCTGATGCCATGGGCCTAGACCTCGACCTAGCCCCACTCGCCTCGGGCATCTACGTTCTCGAATTCATCGGCCATGGCCTGCGCACGCAGGTGAAGGTGATGCGAGATTGATGGATGATTGATGGTTGGTTGATGGATGACATGACTTGTCCTGAAATCTCCCCCAATGACAAAGGGCCACCCGATTGCGCGGGTGGCCCTTGTCCATTTCAGAAAGTCGCAGGGTTACTGCTTCACAACGCGCTCGACGATGCGCAGGTCACCGTTCTCGACGGTCACCATGTACACGCCTGCTGCGAAT
>JANORP010000490.1:0-39381 GCA_031415375.1 Bacteroidota bacterium
CATGAACAATTGCAAGAGCGACACCGAGGTCGTGCCATCTACATCGTAGTCGCCAAAGATCAGAAAGCGCTCCCCACCTGCGAGACCTGCAAAAATGCGATTGCAGGCTTTGTCCATGTCCTTCATGAGAAAGGGGTCGTGCATCTGGGACAAAGTAGGTTGCAAGTATCGCTTGGCTTCCTCCAAATTTTGGACGCCACGTTGCCGCAAGATATTTGCAAGTGGTCTCGGAAAAGGCCGATTCGCAACTGCGAGCGCTTGCTCCAAACCAAGGGTCTCTTGCGGCTCAAATTGTGGTTTGAATTTCCAATTCATGGTGTGTTTTATCAGGAAAGAAGATTGTTCAAAGTTAGTCTCTCTCAACTTTATACCCAAAGAATATTCTTCTGAAGCTCCCTTACACCTCGATTTCTTACAAGTCTTTTCCACATCACACGGTGCTTTTCATCCCATGGTACATCCAAGCACTTTCCTTGACAGGAGACGCACTGTGTTTACAAAAAACAGTAAATAGAAACTCAATATAAGCAATATGGTTTCCGGTGTGCCGCAACCCTACTGAAGCACGAAGCACATGTTGTCTAGCAAAGAATCACATGTGTGAATATCGTTTCCAGCAGCATTTGAAAAATTGTTCAAAAAAGGTAAATTAGTGTTTCAGCAATGTTTTTGAACCTTGTTATCAAAAACACTGCTACAGCAAAAGGTTGATTCGATGAAGTTAAAACTACCCATTCTGTTTGTTCTGATAGCGCTTCTCTTGGCTGGATCCGGGCAGGTCTATGCACAAGGCAAAAAGCGCAAGAGTGAACTGAAAAAGACCAAAGAGCTGCTCCAATACGAGGAGTACCAAAATGCGATCCCGCATATCCAAGAATTGCTCCAAGAAGACAACCAAAATGCCTACTACAACTTCTGGATGGGCAAATGCCTCTATCTCACCTACAAAAAGAACCAAGCACTCCCCTTTCTCAAAACTGTCGAAACTGTAAATCCTGATATTGACGAGGAATTTCACTATTACTATGCCCTCACCCTCCACTATAACCTCGACTTTGACAAGGCTATCGAGGAATACCGCAAAGACCTAGAACGCTACGCTACCGACAGCCCTGAATTCAATAACGTGAACAATCGCATCAGCCAATGCTTGTATGCGAAAAAAGTCACCAAAACACCCGACAATAACTTGGTGAAAATCAACAACATGGGTGAGTCCATCAACAGTGAATATTCAGAGCACAGCCCAGTGATTTCAGCCGACAACCAAACGCTGATTTACACGGCTCGTAGGCCTGATTCACGAGGCGCCGATATCGAGTCTGCTTATTACGATGAAGACATCTACGTGAGCAAAAACCAAAGTTCTGCATGGACCACTGGCCAAAATATCGGCCTCCCCGTCAACAGCAAGGGACATGACGCCACGATTTCCCTTACCGCGGATGGTCAGACCCTCTACCTCTACCGCCATAAAAAAGATGGTGGCCTCTACCGCACAGATTTCGACCCTAGTGCCAAGCAATGGAATGAGCCCAAGGCAATTCAGAAGCCGCTGAATTCCAAGTACTACGAGGCCTCCATCTGTCAAAGTGCTGACAGTAGCCTGATATTCTTTACCAGCGACCGCCCAGGTGGTTTTGGTGGCTTGGACATCTACATGGCCCAGCGCGAAGGCAAGAATGACTGGAGCGAACCAAGAAATTTAGGACCACGGATCAACACCCCCTTCAGCGAGGATGCCCCCTATTTCCATCCAGATGGCCGCACACTCTACTACAGCTCCAATGGGCCCAATAGCCTCGGTGGCTACGATATCTTTGTGACCGAATATGACTCCGCTCAAGGAGACTTTATGCTCCCCCTCAACATGGGCTCACCCATCAATAGCCCCGATGATGAAATCTACTTTGTGCTCTCAGCCGATGGCCTACATGGTTACTATACCAGCGGCAAAGAAGGCGGCTTGGGCGAAAAGGATATCTACGAAATCAAATTCCCCTATTCCCGATATCCCAAGCGCTACTATGCCATCGAGGTTGTGGGTATCGTTCAAGACGCCAACACCATGGATACATTGCCATCCATGGTCAGATTGATCGACAAAGAGCTCGGAATGGCCATCGACAGCATGGAAATCGGAGCTGAAGTAGGCAAATACGCCTTTGCAGTAGAGCCTTCCCGTGCCTATAGTGTTGAAGTAAGTACAGATGGTTATGATGGTGTAAAAGAAGAATTTACAACTCCAGAAATCAAAGGTGAAGATGTGCAAATGGAGCGCAACCTATTTGTGCGTCGTGCCAATGTCACCACCCAGAGCAAAGAAGGACCCGCCCTGGAGCACCTTTATTACGACTTTGACAAATCAGACTTGCGATCAAGCGCTAAGCAGGAGCTGGACATGGCGATCCAGTTTTTGAAGCAAAACGACAATCTCCAAATCGAGATCGTGGGCCATACCGACTGGTATGGTAAATATGATTACAACGTGGCCCTCTCAGAACGTCGCACGCATGCTGCCACCAAATACCTTAAAGAAAAGGGCATCGACCACGGTCGCATCGTCGAGAAGTGGCTGAGCGAGACCAAACCGCTCGAAAGCAATGAAGATGATCGCGGCCGCCAATTCAATCGCCGCTGCGAAATGAGGTTTGTGCAAAGCGACAATGGTAAGTTAGCCTTTGCCTCCATGCGTCTGCGCCCAGGCAGTGAAGGCCCAGAGGTCGATCACACAAAACCTAAAGGTGAACCAGGCTTTGATTTTGAAGGTGCGCCAGTATCGTCGAAACTTGATAAAGCTTCTAGCGTTTCCGTGACCACGGCAAGCCTTGACGACAATGCGACCATGGCGACATTGGCGAGCGCATTTGATGCGATGGAAGAGCCTGCCATCGGTGGCACAGCCAAGAACGCTGGCATGGACTTGCACCATATCTATTATGACTTTGACAAGTCACAATTGCGTACTGCTGCCCAAGACGAGTTGCAAAAAGCTGCTCGCATCTTGAAAGCACACCCGAGCTATGACCTCGTGATCAAAGGGCACACCGACGCATTTGGGTCCACAGACTACAATCAGTCGCTTTCAGAAACCCGGTGCGCTGAGGCATTTGAATATATGTCCTCGATGGGCATCGAAGTGAGCCGCATGTCGTTCGCTGGATTTAGCGAGACCACACCCATCGGCAACA
Organism: Bacteroidota bacterium; assembly: GCA_031415375.1. GTDB lineage: Bacteria > Bacteroidota > Bacteroidia > J057 > JADKCL01 > JADKCL01. Next base: position 3,192 of record JANORP010000490.1, read on the forward strand.
ACGACGATGAGCAAGGCCGACAGTCCAATCGTCGGGTCGAGTTTGAGCTACGCGATGGCAACAAGGTCATCTTTCGCAGCCAACCTTGAACCCTGCTTCCAATTCACAATTGATTGCTTAATTTCGTGCTTGTGGCCCAAACAGGTTACGATTGGCTTTCCAAATGCCCTTGAGTTCCCGCACCATCTACTTGAGTTTGCTGCTGATTGCGGCGGCAATTGGCATTCTTGCCTTTTGCAATCTCCCTTGGTGGACAGTCGATGATGCTTTCATCAGCTATCGCTATGGCCACAACTTGGTGAAATCTGGAGAACTCACTTGGAACCCTGGCTCAGGAAAGGTCGAGGGCTATACTGGCATCTTGCTGCCGCTGATCTCGGCGGCGTTTATATGGCTAGGATTGCCGATGGTAAATGGCATCAAGGTCTTGGGCATTTTTTCGTTGCTGTCGATTGTGCTGTTTTCACAGCTCGCCATGCGCCGCCTGCAAGTCGAGCTTGTGAGGCGTGGTGTAGCAGCCGTGCTGCTATTGGCCACACCTTTAATATATCTTCATAGCATCAGCGGGCTGGAAACCATTTTTTTCACGGCCGCGCTCACAGCCGTCGCCTATTTTCTTGCCGATCAAGCACTGCTATTTGCTACTGGCAAATCGGCACTGGGATTGGGGGGAGCATTGCTTGTTGCGGGTTTATGCCGCCCAGAAGGGATCGCATTGGCGGTGATCGTTTTAGCTCATCTATTGATTTCAAAAAGCAAGTTCAATCCCCTCATCTTCAAGTCATTTCTCATTCAGTTCATTGTCATTGGATTGGCCCCATTGCTCGCCTATTGGGTCTGGCGCGCGAGCTACTATGGCGCATGGATGCCCAACTCCTATTTCGCCAAGCGTTACGAGGGCTTCCTGAATCCTGAGTCGTTGTGGGCGCTGGCGAAGTTTATCGGTTACTACTGCTTGATTCCCATTGCTGGCAGTTTGCTGATTGGTGGATGGCCTCGCCTCAGCCAACTGAGGTCGCGGTCCTTGCTCCTGAGTGTCGGTGCAGCATTCTTACTTTGTTGCACATTCGCCTACCTGCACAGCAATCTTTGGATGAATTATGGGTCGCGCTTCTTTTTTCCCTTCCTGCCATGGATTTTGATTGCGCTGAGCACTTTGAGCGACACGGCGACGACAGGCTTGAAGTTGCCACGGTGGAAAATGGCGGCAATTGGCACATTGCTGCTGCTCCAAATGGGCGCGATGGGCTTTCGGTTTCATCAAGAATGGGGTTTTTTGAATTATTATCACTGGATCGTTCAAGACGAATTGATCCCCGTCGGCAAATACCTCAAAGCACATTTGCCTGACCGTAGCAAGGTGATCTCATTCATGGATGCAGGTGCGGTTGGCTATTATTCCGAGTTGGAAATCGTCGATTTCGGGCGCCTGAGCGACGCCTACCTAGCGACGCAACATCCTGATCAAGCGCAGGTAGAGAACTATTTTTTTGCGCAAATGGCAGCCGCAGTCGTCATGAGTTCGACTTCTAGCGACACGATCGCCTACATCGATGAAGCGATGGGGATCGTGAACGATGAGCGTTTTCAAGGGTATGCACAGATCGCGACTTGGGGCAATCGCGTTGAATATCCCTATTGGCAGCACCTCTTTTTGCTGTCGCCTTGAATCGGCGCGTGATTGAATTGAATAGAAAAGTTTGCATTCCCTGTCAAATTGAATAATTTCGTTGTGCTGGAATCCTCTAATGAAAAGCAACTTTTTGCGTGATAGGTATATAAAGTGGATCCGCGGCATGCGGTTTGACCTCGGATTGTATCGTATGCTGGCGATCGTCGTCGCAGTTGCATTGCCTCTGTATAAGATTATTTTACCAGCCGATATTTATGATCCCCTCTGGGTGAGACTGGGTATATCAGGCTTATTGCTTGCAATCTTTACCGCGAGCTTTTCCTTCACGGTGATTAGGACCCAGATTCGCTATTTTGGGCAGTTCATGATCTATCTGGTCACTGCATGGGCTGCTTGGCTGGCTTTTAAGAACAACTATGCAAACCCCCTTCTGATCAATTTTTTTGTGGTTTTGCTCTTTGCGGGGGCCAATTTCAAACGGTTCCGCGCTTGGATGGCGTATGCGATATCGACCTTGGCAGTGGCTTTGGTGGCCTGCCTCTTGCCCAATCCCGACCAAATAAATCTTTGGCCAGCATTGGTCTTACTCATTTTTGCACTCATTGGGTCGGCATTGGCCTCAGGCTTCATGATCATGATTGCCAAGGAACTCGATCGCCAGCGCAGCTTCGTCAATTCAATCTTTGAAAGTAGCCCCGACGCCATCTTGATCGTCAATGCAAAGACACTTGCTATCAGGGCCGCCAATCGCAACACCAACAAGATGTTTGGCGTCGCCGGTCTCAAAAGCCAGGAAATTCTTCACACACAATTGACGATCTGGTTGCGCAAATATTTTGATCCTAAATCGGGCCAAGAGCGGATCGGAAGAGGCATCAGTAAAATAGAATCGCTCGATCAAAAACAGCTATGGGTAGAGGTGGTAATCACAGAGATCTCCTCTGATTATCGCCCAGAATACTTGGTGGCACTCTCTGACATCACCGAGAAACAAACAGTTGCCAATCGACTGCAATTTTCAGACGACATTCTCCACCAGGTCGATCACATCATCTTGGTGGCCGACACCAATTGCGATATCGTATTTGCAACCCCCTCGGTCAAGACAATTTTGGGCCACGAGGTGCAAGATGTACTCGGACAAGGATGGTGGGAAATCAAACAAAAAAACGGGGAAAACACCGACAGCGCCATCGCTTATCTCAAGGCTTATGCCCGTGGAGAAGGTGAGGCACGCCCAGCAAACTATGAGGTGCGCCACATCGATGCCTATGGCAAGGAGCAATGGATCCTCTGGAAAGACACGCGCACAGCCAATGGCTTCGTCATGGGTGTGGGCATGCCTCATACCCAGACCCGCCGCGAAGCCACGGTACGATCAGTCATCTTTAACATTGCGGAGGCGTCCTCCAAAGCAAAAAATCCAGGTGAATTTTACCACAACATCCACACGGAGATCAGGCACCTCATCGACACGCCCAACTTCTACATCGCCGTGTATGACGCCGACAACGACGAGGTTTCCTTTCCATATTACCAAGATGCCGAAGACGGCAACTACCTCGCGCGGGCTGGTCGTAAACGCAAAGCGGGCCACGGCCTCACGGAGTATGGCATCAAACGCAAGACCCCACTCCTACTTTCCAGAGGAGATATTGAGGACCTAGGAGAGCGTGGGCTCATCAATATCAAAGGCCAGGCCATGCCTGATGTATGGCTCGGCGTGCCGCTGCTCCACGAGGACCATGTTGTAGGTCTCATCACCATCCAAAACTACGAGCGGGCAGATGCCTATAGCCAAGAAGACCTCGTCTTGGTCAATTTTGTAGCGAGCCAAGTCGCACAATTTGTGGCCAAGCTCCAGTCAGATGAGGCATTGCGCTTGAGCGAAGAGCGCTTCAGGAGCATCTATAAACAGGCTGCTGTAGGTATCGCCCAGCTGACACCAGATGGCAAATACCTCCAAGTCAACGACAAGATGGCCGACATCTTTGGGTATCGTGTCGAGGAATTGCTCGCGATGGTCCCCTCTGACTTCACACATCCAGACGATCTAGACCTCGGTCGCGAAGAACTTATCGAGGTCATGGAGGGCAAGCGGGCAAGCTACTCCAAGGAAAAACGCTATATCCACAAAGACGGCCACACGGTCTATGCCTTGCTCAATGTATCTGCCTACAGAGAAAATGGCGAACCCATATTTGTCATTTCTGTCTATGAAGACATCACTGACAAAAAAAGAGCCGAGGCTGAAACCGAATTGCTACTGCGCCTCAATTCTGGTCTCAACAATGTGGAAACAATGGATGAGGCCGTTGCAATCACCCTGGCGGAATTGGCAGGCTTTGGTGAGTGGGACTTTGCCGCTGGTTGCTGGCTCGATGCGACCGGTTTTTTCCGGCCTTGCACGGAGCAATTGCTCAGTGACAATACCTTTCAGGCACTCGTGGATCGCAAATTCATTGTCCCAGAGGGGATTTATACGGCACAGCTTCCCAGCAAGATCATCTGGTCCAATCAACCCGAGGCAGCCATTTTCCCTGAAATCGTAGGCCCTGCAACCGCCCTGGGAGCTAATAGCATCGCCTTTTTGCCGATTTTGCATGCCGACAAAGTGATCGTGTTGCTTTGGCTCATCAGCCGCAAGGAAACCGCCTACCGACACAGCCTGGAAAAGCTCGCCAATGCCGTGAGTGCACAATTGCTCGCGGTGCATTTGCGCAAGATGGCCGAGGCAGCGCGCATCGAAAGCGAAAACCGTTACCGAGCGATCACCCAGGCAGCTTTTGAAGGCATCGCCATCTATCAAGGCAATCGCATCCTCGATTGCAATGCTGCATTTGCACGTGTCTTTGCCTACACGCCAGAGGAAATCCTACTGGTTTCGCTGGACAAGCTGCTTTTCAACGATTCTCCCTATCAACTCCTTGGCGAATTGGGACAAGGGGAACACAGTAGCGTAGAATTCACTGGTCGCAAAAAAAATGGCGAGGCCATTTTCATGGAAGCGCTGAGTCGTCAAGACCAGTGGCAAGGGCAGCCCGCCCGCATCCTGGCCGTGCGTGACATCACATCACAAAAATTGATGGAAGATGCGCGTGAATCTGCCCGTCTCGATGCACGATTCAAGGCCTATATCCAGAATAGCGCTGAGATCATCAAAATCATTGACGCTGAAGGCCGCATTCAGTATTGCAGCCCCTCCTATGCCAAAATCTTTGATGTCCCCGCCGAGACCCTCTTGGGCCGCAACAATGCAGAGCTCATGCTCGCCGAGGACCGTGCAGTCTATCTACTTGCCCTAGAGGAGGTGCGTCACAATACACAAGACAGCCCACAACTGCAACTGCGCTTTCCCCTGACCGATGGCAGCATTCGATTCTTGCAAGCCAAACTCACCAACCTCATCGATGACCCAATGGTAAAGGGCATCCTGATCAGTGAAGGCGACATCACCCACGTCATCGAGGCTCAGCAATCGCGCCTAGAAAGCGAGGAGCGCTTCAAACTCCTCTTTGAGCGCTCTCCAGACGCCATTTTTGTCGAGTCTGAGGCGGGTTACGTCCTCGATGTAAACGAGGCAGCCTGCCAACTACATGAGATGACCCGCGCAGAATTGCTGGGTAAATACGTCCCAGACTTGGTCCCCGTTGAACATCGTGCATCGGTAATCGAGCGCTTTCATGAACTCATGTCGGGTAAGGTAAGCAATCTCCAAGGTGAGAGCCTCACAAAGTCTGGCAAGATCGTAGAGGTTGAAATCAGGTGCAGCGTCGTCAATTTCCAAAACCAGCCCGCTCTACTCATGTTAGTGCGCGACATTTCTCAACGCAAGATGGAGCAACTTCTCCTCAAGGAGAGCGAGGAGCGCTTTAGAGCATTGGTGGAGCATGCGACCGAAGCGATCTTTGTGATAGACGTCGATGCCGACCGACTCATTGAGGCCAATATAAATGCCGAAACGCTTTTTGGTCGCACGCGTGAGCAACTCATGTCCATCAGCTCAAGCGAGTTGAGCCCGACATATCAGGCCGATGGCTCCCTCAGCACACAATTGCAACCCCAGCTCTTTGCACGCGCCTTGGAAGGCGAGCTGGTAGTCTATGAATGGCTCATCCAAAACCAGCTGAGTGAAGACATCCCTTGTGAGATCAGGCTTGTACGCTTTCCCTCAGCAAGCCAGTCGCTCGTGCGTGCATCGGTCACTGACATCACCGAGCGCAAACAAGCCGAACTCAGAATGCTACGTAGCCGCGAGGTCTTGCGCATCCAGAATGAACGTCTCATCGAGCTTGCCTCCAGCGAGGCCCTCAATTCGGGGGACTTGGACATGGCATTTGAAGAGATTACCATGGCCATTTGCGACCTCTTGCAAGTGACTCTTGCAGGCGTATGGTTGTTTGACGCATCCTCTGAGCGCATCATCTGCCGCAAAGAATACAATTCCGACCTGCGCATCTTTACCAGTGGCCGTGAAGTCAAAGTAAGGGAGCATCCCAAATATTTTGCGCTCATGGAGCGGCAACGGGTGATCGCCGAAGCCGACGCTATGCATGCAGAAAGCATTTCAGAATTTCGCCAAAAATCCCTGATCCCCAATGATATTCGCAGCGTGTTGGATGCGCCATTCAGGCATGGTGGCCGCATCGCTGGCATGATCTGGACCATGCAGTTGCGCGCGCCGCGCACCTGGGAGCCCGAAGAACTCAACCTTGTCGCCTCCATGGCAGACATGGTGACACTTGCATTGCAGTCTTGGGAGCGCAAAAAAGCGGAGACAGAGCTCGCCAGTACCCTGACTAAAATGCAAGCGACATTTGAGTCCACACGCGATGGTATCTTACTGCTCGACCCCGATGGTTATCTGCTCGACTACAACCAAGGCTATCTCCAGCTGAGCCAAATCCCACAGGCAGAGCTCGACGCTGGTGGCAAGCACCCTGGTCTCGAGACCATGATCGCCCAAATTGTGGATCCCGGTCTGTTCAGAAAAGCCATCGAACGCATTCATGCGCATCCCGAAGCCGAGGAGCGCTATGTCTATGAGACCCACGGAGGCCAAGTCATCGAGATGTATGGCCGGCAAATGCTGGTCGATGGCACGCCTAGAGGAATGCTTTGGTTCCTCCACGACATCACCGACCTCAAGCGCATCGAGCAGGCCCTGCTCGAAAATGAAACCAAGTTCCGCAACCTCTTCTCACAAGCCAACGACGCGATCATCCTGCTCGATCAATCGACCTTTATTGAATGCAACAACAAGGCCGAGGAGATGTGGGGACTTTCGCGGCAAGCGCTCATCGGCAAAAAATCATTTGATTTATCGCCCGAGTTCCAGCCCGACGGCCGTCTGTCGAGCGAGAAGGCCGAGGAGAATACCAAAGCAGCCTACAAAGGCGAGTCGCAACGCTTCTATTGGCAGCACACACGTGGCGATGGGCAGCCCTTTGATGCAGAGGTGAGCCTCAACCGCATTCAGATCGGCGACCGTTTCTATATCCAAGCCCTCGTGCGTGACATCACAGAGCGCCTCAAAACAGAAAATGCGCTCTTGGAATCTGAGCGTGACAACAAGGCATTGCTCGACGGCATACCCGACTTGATCTTGCGCATCACTGGTGCGGGTATCATCTTGGACTACAAGCAAAGTGATCAGCAAGGGCAGCTGCGCATTGCTGAGGGAGCTGTCGGCAAATCATTGGCTGCGGTCTTGCCGCCAGACTTGGCAGAAAAGGTCTTGCAACACGTACAATTGTCGATTGCCGAAGGCCGCAGCCTACAATTTGAATCTGAACTGAAATGGGACGGCGAGGATCTCGATACCGAAACACGTATCGTCTGGAGTGGCGCAGCAGAGGTGCTCGCCATCATGCGAGATGTGACAGAGCGCAAGCGCACGGAGAAAGAGCTCATCAAACGCAATTTTGAACTCGACAGCTTTGTCTATCGCGCATCTCACGACCTCAAAGCACCGCTCAATTCACTCATGGGATTGATCAGTTTGGTGGAAGTCGAAACACAAGAGGCAGGGGTGCTCGCCTATATCAAAATGATGAACAAGAGCGTGACCAAGCTCGACACTTTCATCCGCGACCTCGCCGACTTTTCCCGCAACGCGCGCCTCGAACTGGCACAAGATCGCATAGATTGGCAGGCGCTGATCCAAGAGACCCTAGAAAACTTGCAATTCTCAGAAGGCGCTGACCGCATCCACAAGCAACTAACCCTTGATGTGCCTGGGGAATTCTATTCCGATGCTGTGCGTATAGCCATTGTCCTCAACAATTTGGTCTCCAATGCGATCAAGTATCAAAATCTGAAGCGCTCAGATTCCCGCGTGGACATCTGCATCGTGCGCGAGGGAGACCAAGTCGTGATCACCATCGCCGACAATGGGATCGGCATCGCCAAGGAGCATCAAGCCAAGGTTTACAATCTCTTTTTCAGAGCCAGTATCCAATCGTATGGCTCCGGCATGGGCATGTACATCGTGCGGCACGCCATCGACCGCATCAAAGGAGTGATCACCCTCACCTCTGCAGAAGCTGAAGGCACCACATTTGTCGTGACGATACCCGATCTGGGCCCGCCACAATCCACAGAGACGATGGCCTAATAATTGAGTTCTGGGTAATTGGCGACAAGTTTTAGGGTGTTGTCTGCAGGCGCCACCAAGGGATCGCAGTGATAACCATAGATCGGACACACAGTCATCAACCGCATCAGATCTTGGTAGTAGGCATGTGCATGCATGCGAAAGTGAAAAAAGACCTCGTGATAAATCGTTGGCGAGGGCAAGCCCAAGGCGGTGACTTGTGCTACCAAAAAGTCTGCATCTCCATTGTCACCCGAGTACACGATGCTGTGGTGACCATCGGTAAAGTAATAGCCGTAGGTCTGCATGCCAGGCACATGTCGTCCAAATGTATCGATGCATCCTAGGCCAGGCACCTCGGCTAAAGGTCTAAAATCGACACGCAGACTCGGTTGCCCCAATGAAAAAGCCAACAAGGCCGTCAAGGAAGGTTGCAAGGCATCGCCTACATAAATTCTAAGCCGCCCCTTGCCCAGCACGAGATCATGGTACAAAATGAAGGTGGACAGGCTACCGACGTGGTCGTCGTGCAAATGGGTGATGATTACCGCATCGATTTGGTCTGCCAAGCCTAATGCCATCAAGCGCGGGAAAACTGCATGCCCACAATCCACCAAAAATCGTCTGCCGCTATGGACCACAATCGCTGAGGAGTTACCATAGCTTGATTCAAAGGCCCCGCCAGTTCCTAAAAACTTGATTTTCAACCCATTTTCTTCCATGATCCTGCTTAAATAATCATCAAAGTAACGCTTTGGGATCAGCATCCACAAATATCGATCCCAAGGAAATTCAAGGGACGGTCAGAAAACAAAAATATTTTTAACACCCAAGATGACCATGACCTTTTAAACACTAGCTATGTTACTTCTCACTCATCCTAAAGCAGTTACAAATAAATGAAATGCCAATAAATGAGCCTGACCTCCTAATCGAAACGAAAAAAAGGTTTTGGGGCATCGAAATGATATATTAGCTTTGGCATAGAATCTGAATGGACAGGTTCTGTTTACGTCGCGATCAGGACATGGTCCTGAGGCTTCAAAAAAATGAAGCCAATCGTTTTTGACACTTGTTGCGATACCACGTGCAACATTGATTTTTGGCATACGAAGATACGCTGCCAAACTTCAGTTCCACCTCCCGCCAATTCAATTGGCTGAGGGTGTACGTGCAACAAAATGGTGACGGTCTTTGAGATGGTGACGTGAAATTTTGATTGATTCAAGATTATCTCCTTTTTATCCAAAGCCCGCCGATCGGTGGGCGCGTTTCTCTGTTGATTGGTGCCGGGAGTCCCTGCTAGGGGACTCCGGCATTATTTTTTTGGGGAATTACAAGACGAGGAACCGATGGGGAACAAAATAAAAAAACCAAAAAACCAAAAACTTCCCGCTTCTGCACAGCGGCCAGAACCATCCTCGATGGAAGGCCATCCCTATGTCGAGATCGATACTTTGCGGCTCAAAGCGCAGCGGCTCAGGGCACGACTAGAGGCATTGGAACAAGACCTCATCGATTTGCGCGCTGACGTTGTCGATCCTGATGAGATCGATAAGCCAGCCAAAAGCATGTGACAACTCACAGCACTTTTGCACGCTCAGTGATGCGACGCAACTCTTGAGCGGGATTCAGAAAATAGTTACGTGCCCACAATCTATAGATTTCCCAACCGCGATGCTCAAGTAAGCCTGTGCGATAGACCTCGCGTTCCTTGGCAGAGCGTCCAGAGAAATAATTGCGCCCCTCACACTCTACACCGAGCACATAGCTGCCATCTGGGGCTCGCAGGGCGAGGTCCAGCATAAAATTGTGGTCCCCCAAACCACGCTCTACCTGCCACCCTTGTCCCTGCAAGTCGGCCTCTAGGCGCGTCGCTAGGCTCATTGCCTGCAGTGCTCCGGCATTCGTGCTTGCTCCCGCGTCAGGAGCGATGGTGCGCAACTGCGCAAGAATCGTCTGCACAAGCTCGGGCTCTCCTTGACTCAGTGCCCGCGCATATTGCAAGTATCGCTTGAAGAGTCTTGGACCATCATGCTTGGCGTCATCGACTTGCAACTCCTCTGGGTCGATGCTACAGACAATGATCTTCTTTTTCTTGGCGCGTGTGATCGCGACATTTAGGCGATTGCCACCGCCTTTTTGATTGAGCAGGCCAAAGTTGGCGACCAGTTTTCCTGCAGGGTTGCGGGCATAGCCGACCGAGAAAATGATGACATCGCGCTCGTCACCTTGCACATTCTCGATATTTTTGATAAAAATGCCTTGCCGCTCCTCTCCTTCCTCCCGCTCCATCGCCCGATGGAGCAGGGCTGCACCCTCCTTGTCGCCCGCCATGCCCAGCTCCAGCAAGCGCAACTCCAGCAGCTCCCTGATGAGTTCCTTTTGATGGTAGTTGAATGTGACGACACCGATCGTTGGGTTGTCTGGCCGGCGCACCAATTGCTCCACCAAGACCACGACCTGCTGTGCCTCTACTTCGTTGCGATTACGATCCCAAATGCCCGCAACTTTTACAAAGCTGATCGGTGGGATGCTCAGTTCATCGTGCTTGGCCGGTGGTGCCATATTGAGTCGGCCTTCATAGAAGGCAAAGTTGCTGAAATTGATCAGCTCCTTCTCGCTGGAGCGGTAATGCCAGCTAAGCTTGCATTGCGGAAACAAATTTCTGCTCAAATCCAAGATACTCTCGACCTCCAATGGCATTTGCGCCTCTGCAAATGGATCCTCCTCTCCCTCGACCTTCACATTGTAAAGGTCAAATGGCGGCAATTGCTGGTCGTCGCCCGCGATCACACATTGCTTGCCGCGTAGCATCACCGGCAAGGCCCGCTCGACATAGCATTGTGAGGCCTCGTCAAAGATCACAAGGTCAAAATGGTCCTTGATCATAGGGAAAATGGCAGCCACCGACTCTGGCGATGCCATCCAACAGGGCATCAGGCGCCCCAATCCTTGGTCCCAGAAACTTTGCACGAGTTTCCGCACCGGCCAGAGTTGCCGCTGCTTGCGCACTTGATGACCGATGTCGCGGTAGGTCACTGGGTTGCTGAGGCGATTGTACTCAATGTTTTCAATGATGGCGTCTTTGAGCTTGCGTTGGATGAGGCCAGTGACGGTGGCAGGGCGATCCAGCATGAGTTGCCTATAAGTTTGCAGGCGCTCAGGCATCTGCCGACTGCTGGTTTCCAGCAGCTCAGGGTGCGCGGTCTCCGTCAAAGCGAGCCAAGCGAGCAGCATGCCATTGGTGACTTGGTGCAGCAGCCCTTCCTTGGGTGCATCGCCGAGCATGCCGATCTGGCCTTCCAAATGGTCCATCGCTGTGCGCTGGTCACCCGCCAAGCCTTCCAAGAGCGCATCGAGCTGGCTCAGGTCGTCATAATCCTTGGCAAATGTGGCTTCCAATGCAGCGGCATAGGTCTTGGCGGGGACAGGGTAGATGAGTCCCTGGAGAAGCCGATCGGCTTGCGCGGGGTGTAGCCAAGTTTGCCAGGTGACGATCGTCGCCGACAAGACCTGCTGTATTTCTCTGAGCCGAGCCACGTCTCCTTTGGCCGTGGCCCAATGGGCCTCGTCAAATTTGCCGCCACTTACCTGCGGCTTGAATGCTTCCCATTGCTTGAAATCAAGCCAGGTGGCAACCAAGTCGGTATTGCGCAGCTTCTGTTGTTGCCAAGCGAGCAAGTCTGTGGGGCTAGTTCCCTCGGGCATATTCTTGAAAAATGCCAGCCCATCGAGCTCCGAGCGGCTTTTGAGCAGCACCGAGAGAACATCCAGCTCGCCTTTGAGCGACTTGAGTCCAGCCTCGTCGAGCTTGTGCCCGCGCTTGTGCATCAGCTGCCTCACATACCACCATGCCTTGACCCATCGCAAGGAAAAAAATCGGCCGATTTTATTCTTGCTTACTTCATAGGTGCTGAAATGCGCTTGCAGCTCAGACAATGAAGACAAGGAGAGGCCGTCAAGTATCTTGAAGGCTGCTATTTTTTCAAATACAGACCCCAGGGCCTGCAAGCGTTCATGGATGAATTTGGGTTTCAGGTTGTCTTCGACCGCATTGGCCAGGTCATCCTTGGCACCTAGCTGCTGCACCATTCCTTGCAGCTGGTCAAATACTGGCAGCAATTGCGCGATTTGCTCCGGCTGATCCAAGGTCGTGCCTGGACCTTGCAGACCGAGCCAGCGGGCGTGCAATTGCTCAATCTCACCCGCAAGGCTGTGCAAGCGTTCCGCAATCACACCCTTGCCCGCATATCCGCGGCCATGCATGGGCAGGCGCTCGCGCCACGGATGGGTGGCCGCAAAAAATTCATCGTAGTCTAGAATGCTGCTCAAAACAGTGTTGAAGTCGAGCCAGCGATCGTAGTCAAACAGCGGTGCGATCACCGTCATATCAATCTGCGTCCCTTGCACATCGGCCATGAGGTAGAGTTCATGTGCCGACAGCCCATATTGCCCACGCATGGTCAGTGCCTGAAAAAGCCGCTCAAAAAATTCATCAAACTCATCCAATCGGCGCCCATCACGCGCAAAATCCTTCATCCAACTATCTAGCCCGACGTCGCGCCGCTCCTCTTCAAACTTCTCAATGTCGTCGATCTGCTGTCGAATGCGGGCAAAGATCTTGTTGCGGTCGGCACGGTAGTCATGCACCAAGGCGGCAAAGCGACCGAGGCCCACTTCATTCATCCGTTGAAACACGACGTCCAAAGCGGCCCGTTTTTGGGAGCAGACCAGCACGCGCTGCCCACGCGCTAGGGCATCTGAGATCAAGTTGAGGATCACTTGTGACTTGCCAGTACCAGGTGGGCCGTGTAAAACCACAGATTTACCTGCCCGCACCTGCAAGAGCGCCTCCTCTTGGGTTTGATCGACCGTGGATACAAAGTAGGATTCTTCCTGATTCAAGGCCGGTGCCTCGGGCAACTTGGGACGCGGCTCAAAAAAACGTGGCAGCTCAAAATGGTCTGACTCGCGCTCTAGCACCTCATAGTCTTGCAGCAGTGCACTATCGCTCTGCGGAAAAATGCCCATGACCGCATGCGGCAAAAATCGCAACATGCCCACTTGGAGATTGTCCAAGAGGGCTGCATTTTTATCCGCGTAGCGGTCCAATCCAAACTGAAACAGCTCCGAATTAAAATGTACTGCGACCTCATTGTCGGCCATCTGCTTGTAAAGCCCGTTGAGGAATCCTTGCAGGTCGTCGTGGCGCTCGGGGCTGCTTTCCCAAAACTCACGCTTGAGCCTCACTTGCATGAACTTCTCGTAGGCCAAGAAAAACGTCGTGTTAAAGCTCAGATCTTCGTCGGGATTGGCGCGTAGCACCCACCTTGGGCCGCCTTGAAAATCCCGTTCTAGCTGCACAGGGAACAGTACCACAGGGCAGCGTGCAATACTTCCATCCAGAAATTTGCCCTCTACAAATGGGTAGCCCAGAAATAGATCGTATGTTCCCGTCTCCTCGTTGATCGTGCTCACCTCATGGAAGATATTGTTGAGGCGGCGATCAAAGAGGTTGCTGGCTTCATCGCGACTGCTCAAGCTCTTGAGCAGCGTCACGCTCTGCCCAGCTATGATCTTGCTCAAAATCTCAGGTGCCGACAGCTGTTGTACAAAGCCAGCATCGGTGAGGTCTAGGTCTTTGCGAACAGACAGCTTGGAGAGCTTTAATGAGCGGTTGGCTTGACTCAAATTGGTCAAGCGCAACTTGTATTGGTGCATCACTGGAAACATAAGACAATACTAATGAATAATCCCGCTGGACAATGCAGCCTGAGACTCAATTTCCTAGGTGAGGGGTGAATGGCGAGACTTGATCTCAACATCGCACAAACAGATCTTTGAGGGGACGGCGCACAAATTGCGGCCAATCTTACAGGCCCTCTCACGCCGCACGACCTGCTAGTTGACACAATGATCGACCCACTTGGATAAATAATACCTATTTGAAATAATTTAGGCGCAAAAAATAACATTTACAAAACCCATCCTACCAAGTGGCGTACAAATCATCAGTTGGCGGCGCAGGGCAATGTCCTTTCGCAGGCCACGAGGAGATTCATTTTTTACACCGTCAAGATTATGGGAGTGCTCTGCCACACATGCCAAGGTTCGGGAAGATTAGCGGGGATGCATGCGCCACATACCGCACATACGGGTACGGCCTGCGGCACTTGCGAAGGACGTGGCTACCGCAGCGATCATCGTCGAGCAGCCGAGCAGTTGTGGGATGTCGAGGTCGGCAAAGTACTCGCTTACGATCCAAGTCTTGGCGCTGCCAAGGTGTATCTGGAAGAAACACTGCAACAAGGCGATCGCCTATTGGTGATCGCACAGGGTTTGGCCATTGAGTTTGTCGTCGAGACCATGCTGGTCGCCGGCATGAAGCTCTCGATGGCTTTGAAGGGTTGGGAAGTGACGATGTTGGTGCCGCAGGCTTTGCTGCCCGGTGCCTGGATCATGCGCAAAGAGGAATAAGTAGCGATAGGATTATAAGAGTAAGAGGAGGGCGTTTGCGAGAGGCCGTTCGTCGAAAGATGGACGGCTTCGTTTTTTCATTGCCTTTCCAAAAAAGATCCAAGGCCCATTTGGATCCTCCATCGCGGCAAGAATAGCTTCGAATGGGTGCGCTCATTGTGCGCCTGCAGGTATGGGGCCAAACGAGAGCTGCCTTTGGCGGCTTTTTCCGGCAGCAGGATTCGAGCCTACATCCTCGACATCCCAAACGATCGGACTGCGCAATGCACTTGTTTTGAGCTGGGTAGATAAAACACTTTCCAAGTCAAGGACTTTTAGGCGCTTAAAAAACGTATCTGTTGATTGCTCGTCACGATTAGGGGATTTCTGCCATCGCAACCATAAGGGCCTCAAGGAATTCTTTGGCGACGGCATTGCTGCATGTGAAGTTGTTGGCCATCATTGCGAAGCACAGGCGCTTGCCTGAGCGGGTCTCGACGTAGCCAGCGTAGGTGCGCACACGGCTGATGTAGCCGCTTTTGGCCCAGACTTTGAGTTCAGCAGCTGTGCCACGGCACATGGTTTTGAGTGAGCCTGGGCATGTAGCATCACCTGCGATGGGCAAGGATTTGAAGAAATCGGGGAACCAGGTTTCCTTCACGTTCATGCGCAGCATGCTCGCGAGTTGATTGGGGGTGATGCCATTGTAGCGGCTCAGGCCACTGCCATCGTCCATTTGCAGCCCGGTGACATTGATCCCTTTCTTTCCCCAATAGTCGGCGATGGCCTTGGTTCCCCCCTCGGTCGAGCCATTGTTGGCGAGGGTCACGCCGATCATCTTCACAAGATGCTCGGCATAGAGGTTGATGCTTTTCTTATTGAGCCAATAGATCACATCCTTGAGCGGCGGGGACTGATGGGTGTAGAGGACAGTACGCGCTGCCGGGGCTGCCTTGGCCTCCATGAGCATGTGCCGCAAGGTGGTCGCCTTGCCTGAGACCGAGATCGAGTCAGCCAAGAACGCATTGCGCAAGCATTGCGCTGTGAAGAGCGCAGGATCAGGAATCGAGCCCTTGATGGAAAACGCATCTCCAATGGGCACGGTTCCACGCAGGGTGCGGTTGAACGTATAGGGCGCGCCATAGACAAAGCCATTGTCGCCCGAACTGCTACTACCAGTGCGCATTTCATTGACAAATTTGATGTCGGGCATCGGGGGATCGGTGCGCAAAAACTCTGCCTTGGAACCCACAGTCTTGCCCGGCAGAAAATACACAACATAGCTATTTTCATTGAAGCTGAGCCCACAAGCCCCAGCACCGTAATAGTTGCCGATGTCGCCCCAGACCCAATTGGTAGGCACCAAGGCGTCTTCAAATAGGCTGGCATCCCCGATAATGTCGCCCTCGATGCGCCGCACGCCTTTTTCCGCGAGTTTCTTTACCCAAATCGCCAGAAGGCTTTTCATGTCGGTGCCCCACTCGTAGCGGTCTGAACCCAGCGTCGGGTCGCCGCCGCCATGCACGATCACATTCCCTTTCAAGACTCCGCCTTCGATCCTGCCGTCATGCTCCAGCAGGGTTTTGAATTTGTAATCGGGGCCCAAGATACCAAATGCTGCTGCGGAGGTCACTGTCTTCATCGTGCTGGCTGGCAGCAACGTTTCTTCCAAGCGTTCTTTTTCCAAGATTGCTCCCGACTCGACATCATATAGCGCAAAGCCAAACTGGCCATTGCGCATGCCTGGGGACTGCGTGATCTTGCTGAGCTGGGCACGCACCCCCTTGGTGTCGATCTGGGCTTGCGCGCCCATCGCCCAAACCCAACAGCACAGCACCAAGCCGCAGCCACGCCTGAAGAATAGGTTGATGAATTGCATTTGGACAAATATACGTGTGTCATGGACTTTGGGTGTCCACATGCCGAAAAGCTAAGCTGCGAAGTGTACTATCCTGTATGCGCTTGCCAACCTGGTCGCGCCATGCGCTATTGCTTTGTGACCCGCTTGAACGTATGGCCGCCTGCCTTGTGCCGCAGGTGCAGCAAATACATGCCTGCAGGGCACGCACCCAAGTCGATCGTGTGCCGCGCGCGATTGGGGTCGATTGCTAGCAGGGCAAGCTTGCGGCCCTGCATGTCCACGACCTCGATCGACGTCACGCGCTCAGGATCTTTGTTGAAGTCCTCCAAGAATAGCATGCCGCTTGTCGGATTTGGAAAAAAGCGCAGCTGCGCGCCAAAGGCCAAATTGAGCGAATCCTCGTGGCCACTCAGCACACTGTCGATCACGAGAAACTGGCCCATCATGCCGCCGTCTTCATGAAAGAGATTGTGGCAATGGTACATGTAAGGTGTGTGTGCATCGGCAAAGTCCTCAAAGCGCGTGACGAACCGTATCGTGTCTCCCGGCTGGGTCAGGAGCACGTCTTTGCGGCCCCTGAGATGGCCAGGCACGAAATTTCCATTGAAGGCGATCACATGAAACTGCACATCGTGGATGTGCAGGGGGTGGGCGACATCGGTATTGTTGTGGACTTCCCAAATCTCGATGTCGCCGAGGCGCATCGTGTCATTGATATAGTCATGGTCATAGACTAAACCGTTGATGTAAAAAGGGAAGCCGGCGACATCGACGTCGAAGTCCTTCACCCGCGTACGGGCTGCATTTTGGACCGGGGGAATGTTGTAGGTGCGCAGATTGGCTGGCAAGCTCGTAACGGGATTGGCGGTTGGGGGGCCAATGCGAAATTCGCAAACCGGTGCGTCGGTGCCATCCAATGGATTGCCTGGCCCACCTCCGGGTCCAAACGGACCGCCTGAAATACCTTGGCCCATCTCTGAGTTGAAGGAAATCAGGGGGAGATTGTTGGTGATGCCACTGAAGTCCACCACGATCTCCACGCGCTCGCCTGGCGCCAACAGGATGCGCGTGACCGCCAATGGCTGCTCGAGCAGCCCGCCATCACTGGCGATCATGAAGGATACACCTATGGGAAATCCCAAGTTATAAACACGCTGGTTGGATGCATTCAAGAATCTGAAACGCACCATTTGCGCTGGCACTCGCAAGAATGGATTCAAGGTGCCATTGATCATCATGGTGTCGCTGATCGCCTCATAGATCAGTTGATTGGAAAGGCTGTCAAACGATTTGTCTTGGATGATCATCGGAAAGTCATCGACGCCATAGGTATGTGGCAAACCCAATGCCTGCTCTATTGAATCGTGCACGATGATCATGCCTGCAGCACCGTAATAGACTTGCTCGGCCGTGTGCTCATGCAGGTGGGGATGGTACCAATAGGTGCTGGCCTCGTCGAGCACTGTGAAATCTGGTGCCCAAGTCGTGCCTGGAGCAATCGGGGTATGCGGCCCACCATCGTCGGCCGCAGCGACATGCAACCCATGCCAATGCATCGTGGTTGTATCAGCTAGCCCATTGGTGACATGCAATTGCACAAAATCGCCGCGATCAAGCATGAGCGTCGGTGCCAAGTAGGCTTGGTTGATGCCATAGGTCTTGGTCTTGGCCCCTGCCAAAAACTGTGTGGAATCTGATGCTACATTCAGGTAAATATTGGATCCAGAAAGCGTGTCTGGAATCTGCAAGGGATTGGGCTGTTGCGCATATCCCGCATTCGCACTACAAGCCAACAGGAAAATCCAGCAATATTTTTTCATACACGCGCTTTTGTGAGCCACAAAATACGCCAAAGAAGTCCGTACTGCCAAGGCGTGTATCTGATTTGTAAATGGCTACCGCTCCATGTTGAGACCCATGAATTGCCTGCCAAGTGTATTCCGAAGCAAAAAAGATCCCTGCCACCTCGGGGAGAGGTCAGCAGGGATACACCAAAGCGTTGCAATTATTCTTTCCAATCAGGCTGCAGCGTTCATTTCCGAACGAGACCTTTGAACAGGGGCAGCAGGAGCAGCTGCCTCATGATCTTCATAGGGTGAGTCTTCATTGGTATATTTTTTCATCGCACCAAAGATAGGATCCCAGCCTCCGAGGCCAGTGACGATGGGATAGATGGCCAAGATACCGATCATTGCGATCCATCCAGTAAAAAGCCCTCCCATCACCCCTGCGAACACCATTCCAAAAACGATGCGGATGATGCATTCTCCGATGCTAATATTTGCTTTCATTTCAAGTCTCGTTGTGCGTGAATTCCTAAGCGAATGTTGACATGACAAAGCTCGTCTGCTCCATCGCCCAAAACCATGATGGGTATCAGGCAAAAAAATGATTGTGGTCAGGCGACGCGAACCTTCTATCTTTGATTGCAGGGAGTTCCCTATATTATGTATCGCATGCGCCATCTACCTGTTTCCATCACCTTTGTATTGATCCCTTGGCTTGCACTTGGTTGCAGCGTGTTTTGTGGTTAAATTCAATTTTGTTTTTACTATGCCTGCTCGCATTATCTTGATCCCTACGCCGATCGGCAACCTCGAAGACATCACGTTACGGGCTCTGCGCCTGCTGCGGGAGGCCGACATGCTGGCCGCTGAGGACACCCGCACGACTGGCAAGTTGCTAAAGCTGCTGGGCATAGAGCGGTCGCTCACGGCACTGCATCAGCACAACGAGCACCACAAAGTCAAGCATATCTTGGACAAGGTCGCGCAAGAAGACTTGACGCTAGCTATCGTGTCTGATGCGGGCACGCCTGGCATCTCAGATCCTGGTTTCCTACTCGTGCGTGAGGCACTTGGACGGGGCATTCCTGTCGAAGCCTTGCCAGGACCGACAGCATTTGTGCCTGCCCTCGTGGCGAGCGGCATGCCCTGCGACCGCTTTGTATTTGAAGGTTTCCTACCACAAAAAAAGGGCCGGCAAACCCGCCTCAAAGCCTTGTTGGAGGAGCCTCGCACCATCGTCTTTTACGAATCACCTTTCAGGATACTCAAGCTCATGGAAGAGTTTGAGAAGTACTTCGGGCCCGATCGGCAAGTCGCCGTCGCCCGCGAATTGACCAAGCTCCATGAAACCTATTATAGAGGCACGGTGAAGGAAGTGATACAACAATTGGAAAATGGTGTCATCAAAGGAGAAATTGTCGTTGTTCTCGCTGGCAAAGCGTAGGCCCTATCGGCTCGTTTTGGTATCGGGAATCCTGCTGGCGGCGTCTTTCCCGCCATCACCACTCAATTTTTTCATCTATGTGGCTTTTATGCCGCTGATGGTACTGTTTGAAAAAGGCATCGTCGCCGACCATGCCATCGAAGACGGTATTTTTTTACCCTTCAAGCGCATCGTCATCGTGCTCTGGCGCTTGCTGAGCATGCAATTTTTGTGGCGCAAAAATTTTCGATGGTCTGCGGTGATGCACTACGAGACCCATGAGATCTCTGGCAATGCGCAACTCTTCCGCTACAGCTATGCAACCTTCTTTATCTGGAATGCCCTTTGCTGCTATTGGCTCATGCTCACGGCACTGGGTGCCTCCAATATCACTGAGGGCATGGTCAATGCCGTTGCTGGTGTGCTGGCCATCGCCCTGAACCCACTGTTGATGGCGGTGCCGCTGCAATTCCAAGCAAGGCTGCGCCGCTTCCTTGCGCCTGAGTGGGCCTCGCTGGCACTCATCGTTTTCTGGCTTGCCTTTGAATACCTGCACCTCAACTGGGAGCTGAGCTGGCCATGGCTCACCCTCGGCAATGCCATGAGTTACCACCCCGCCTTGATCCAATATGCCGAATACACGGGTGTACTAGGCATATCCGCGCAAATCTTGCTGGTCAATTGGCTGGCATACGTGGGTCTGCGGTGGCTGCATCGCAAGGTGGTGGTGGGCGGCATTTTGCTGACCCTCGCAGTGGGCGTCTTCGCATTCCCGCTCTTGCTCAATGGGCCCCTCACCGACCCTGCAAGACCTGCGCTGCAAGCGATCGGCCAGCTCAAAGTGCGCATGATCCAACCCAATGTCGATCCATACGCCAAGGGAGATGAATTGACCCCCGAGCAACGGATCTCACGTTACACCCGCATCATCCTATCGCAACCGCTCGATAGCCACCGCATCATCATCCTGCCAGAAAAGGCCATCGCCCAGCCTCTGGAGCCACGCACCATGCTCAAGGGCCGCATGCTGAGCCCACTCTGGGACATCGTGGACTCATTCCAGGTAGAGATTCTCACCGGCTTGGAGGACTTTGAGGATTTTGACGATACCATAGAGGCACCAATCAGCGCCCGTGAAAACTACCGACTGGTCGATGGCAAGCGCCAACTGGTCTATTCAGACCACTACAATAGCGCGTGGATCATCAACGCCAGTCGCAGCACACAAGTCTATCGCAAGGGCAGGCTTGTGCCTATGGTGGAGCGCGTCCCCTTCCTGCGCGGATTGCGGTGGCTCAAGTTTTTGCGCATCGACCCTGCAAAAGGGATGCTCAGCTATGGCCGTCCAGATTCCCTCATTCTTCTCCCGACCCTCGACAGTATCCCCACCAATGTGCTCATCTGCTACGAGTCTGCATTTGGCGACCATACGCGACAGAAAACAGCCATGGGTGCCCAATGGATCGCCATGATCACCAACGATGGCTGGTGGCGGCAGTCCTCTGGATACATACAGCATGCCGGCATGAGCATCATTCGCGCGATTGAAAACCGCCGCACCCTCGCCCGCTGCGCCAACAATGGCCGCTCCATGATCGTCGATGCCACAGGCCAGACCTCCCAAGTCTCAGACTGGGGGACAGAGGCCTTGATCGATGCCGACATTCCCCTATATGACTACCAGACTTATTATGTGCGAAATGGGGACTACATCGGCGTGATTGCCTGCTGGCTCAGTGCTGTTTTGATCGCAATCAGCTGGGTCTTGCGCCTGCTGTCAAAGAAAAAGCCGCCATTGGGGCCCATTGCGTAAAAGATAGCCACTATCAGGACGCTGCCCTCTACCGCAATCGTAATCGATCCCCAAAGGATTATAGCCAGAACTCTTGACATGCCTCTTCAATTTCGCCGATTTCGCACAGTATCGTTTTGAAAAAGCTATACATTTTGGGGTAATTCCTTGCAAACTATTGCCCAAACCTTACACAGACATTGGAAAGAATCCCCATTCCATGCAATGCAAGCGCACCCATAATCGGCTCACATAGGATCATGGCCTCAGAAATCGAAAGGTTACACGAGCGCTAGTGCGTCATCCAAGACAGAAAAGCATTCGTGGAATTTTATATACTGCTGCACCATGTGGTCGTTGAAAGATTATCGACATCACTTATTGCTAGAAGACTATGAATACCTTGAACGTCATCCACGCAGATCTCAACGACATCATCTTTGACGATCGCAACAAGGCCTACGGAGCTTACCACATCCGCAACGAATATGCCAAGACGGTCTGGCAGGCATTTGGGCTGGCGACGGCAGCATTTGTGGGCCTCACCTTGCTGATGTTTTTCATGCAAAAAGCTGCGCCAAAAGCAATGGAGGAAGTCTCTGAAATGATCAGTGTGAAACCTGTCGATCTGCAGCCCAAGCTGCCCGAGGTCGATAAAAAGACGCCGATCGTGCCCGATGAACCCAAAGAGGAATCCAAGCCAGCGGCGCAACCCAAGGGCATGGACACCCAAAAGTTTGATGTAGTGAAACCATCGGCCACCGCGAGTGCTGCAGCGACCATGGCCGCCGACAGCTTGTTCAAGGACAAGCAGCCGGGTCTCACGACCACCGACTCGACGGGCAACAATACCTTGGGCGGCGACCCACGCGGCACGGGCACCGACCCTGCAACGCCGAGTGGCCCCTCGGGAACGGGCAATGGCACCGGAAACGGCTCCGACATCCCCGATCCGCTGGTCGTGCACTTAGGAACCATGCCGATGCCGACGAACCTCGACGAGATTCGCAAGTCGATCGGCTACCCCGCTGCTGCCCGCGACTTGCAGCTCGAAGGTCGTGTCGATTTCAGGGTATTGGTCGATGAGCACGGCCATTACCTGCGCCACATGACGCTCAAGCGCTCGCACCCCATCTTTGAGGAGGCTTGCTTGAAACAGCTCAAGAACATCCAATTTGAGCCCGGAAAGATGGGCGACAAGCCTGTAAAGGTTTGGGTGATGATTCCTTTCAAATTTACCTTGAGCCGATAAGCGCACGTAAGAACAACGCCGATAACCGCCGCAGGGAACCATCCCTGCGGCGGTTTTGCGTGGATGAGGTCGTTGATGATTTTGCAACTAGCGCTCAGCATGCCTATTCAGGAACGCAATTCCCCATTGATAGGCGGCCGTGGTGACAGCCGTGGCAATGCCGCTGCGACATGTATCAGGTCATGTTATTTTTTGGATGCACGCTTGCGGTGGTCGAGGTACCAATCCTCAAAGCGCACGATTTCTTGGCCCACGGAATCCCAAAGCAATTCTTCGCGCAAGCGACATAGCTCTTGCACCTCATTGGTGACAGGTGCAAAGCTGAATGCTTGGCGCTCCTGCGCTGCCAGCAGCTTGTAGATGTTGCGCATGCGCTGTGGCGTATTGTACCGGGCAAGGTGCTTGCGCAAATTTTCCATTTTTTGGCTCGCGAGGTCTCCTTGGTCTTTGTCGATCAAGAGCATGACCTCAAACAACCTGATCGCAGTGAGCCACGTTTCCTTGCCTAGGTTGGCGTCTTGCGACTCCTGTAGGTGTCGCCAAGCGCTCTTGTAGTCGCCATCAAAGTAGGCGATGCAACTACACAAGTAATTGAAATAGCCACGCTGATGCGGGTTGCTTTGCAAGGCGCGCGAAAAGGGTTCCTCCTTGAGTTCGTCCACGATCATACGTGCAGCCACGATGTCTTGGCGATGCAGATGGCACTGGCTGAGCAAGATGGCGACATAGAGGTGTGCACGGGAATGCGGTGCGAGCAGACTGCGTGCCTTTAGAAAAGACGCGATCGCGGCCTCAAAGTGCTCGCAACGCATCTCCAATCGTCCCAATTGAAACCATGCGTCGCACATGCGCGGGGGGCTGCGGATGCCTTCAAATTTGGCCAGCACCCCCATGGCTTGTTGTGCGGCCTCTTTGCCCGCATCATAGTCACGGATGAAAAAGCAGTGGTGCACTTTGAGGATTTGCAAGAAGTAGTCGGCGCGCGGGCTGTAAACCTGCCTCAATTTCTCTTCCAAATCGGGCAGATGGGCCTCCAAGAATTCGATGCAGGACTCGTCGGCTGTGATTTGATTGCTGTGCAGTGTGAAGAACTTACGGGTGAGCCCCGTTGCATTGATGTCGCATTCCTGCTGCACAAGGGCTTTTTGAATTTGGATGGAAAGCGATTCAAACCGCTCTGAACCCGTGCGGTCCAAGCCGCGCAGACGAATGAGCGCATCGACCTCCAACTCAGGTGCATTGCAGCGCGTTGCAAATTCCCGGGCTTTTTCCAAGTACTCGATCGCAAGACCAGAGAGCTGCCGCTCTTGCAAGGCTGTTGCAAAAAGCATCGCTTTGCGAAACTCGATGAGATCATGATGATAGGGAGCTTCATTATCGCGGCGGCTCGCGTCTGGATTCACCGTGAGCGTGAGAAACTCGGTCATTTTGTCAAACAAGCGGCCCTTCATCATGATAAATGCCTTGGAACGCAGCTCGCCATACAGCTTCTCTGCAGCTTGCTCTTGGCTGATCTCGGGTAGTTTCTCAATGAGTTTGAGAAACTCGATGGCCTTGTTTTCACCTTTGAGATGAAATGCTTCCAAATAGGAGCGGATTGCCTTGCGCTCGGAAAGCGAAAAACTCAAATACAGCTGCTTTACACGATCCATTCTGTAGTGATAATCCCTAATGACAGCAAGCGAATCTTACTTGACAACCTCCTATGCCAGTAGGAAGCCTGTCGTTGAGTTCTTTTGAATCTGTGTCAAAATAAGTAGTTTAGGCGAATTATTCCAATAGCGATGTCGATCACCCTCCAATCTCCTGAAAAGAAGTCCCGCAGCTTTGTCGCGGCAGACTTTGTTGTGACCGACTGGGCACACCTACAGCCCTATTTTGACACTCTTTTTGCGGCGTCGCTCGACACTGTAGAAGACATTGAGCGTTGGCTCAAGATGTCGAGTGAGCTCCATTTTGTGATCGCTGAGGAAAAAGCCTGGCGCTTCATCAAAATGACTTGCGACACGAGCAGCGAGCCCATCAAGCAGCTGTATGAGCAATTCAGCTCCGAGATTTTGCCAGAGCTATCGATCCAGGCCAATGAGTTGCTGAAAAAACTCTACGAGGCCCCAGCATTCTCCCAATTAGATCCGCAGCGGTTCCTGATCGTGACACGCAGCGTCGCCAAGCGCATCGAGTTGTTCAGGGAAGCCAATGTGCCCATTAACACCGAGATCCGGCGTCGCTCCCGCGAATTCGATGAAATCGCATCGAGCTTCAGCATCACCCATGACGGCCAAGTCCTCACCTTGCAAAAGGCGGCCTCCTTTTTGGAAAAGGAAGACCGCGCTATGCGTGAGCAGATCTGGCGCCAGATTACGTCTGCCCGCCTCGCCCAAAAAGACCGCCTCAACACGCTCTACAGTGACCTCGTGGGCCTGCGCAACCAAGTCGCCCACAATGCCGGCTACAAGTCCTATGCCGACTACAAGTTTGAGGTCTTGGGGAGATTTGACTACACTCGACAAGATTGCAGGGCCTTCCATGACGCGATCGAACTTGTCGTGAAGCCCCAATTGGTGGCCCGCAGCCGTGTGCGGCAGCGCAACTTGGGCCTTCCCGAATTGCGCCACTGGGATCTGAATGTCGATGAATTTGGGCAGGAGGCCTTGCATCCTTTCCAAGATGGCAAGGAGCTTACTGAGGGCTCGATCCGTATCTTGGAACACCTGGGGCCAAGTCTTGCCGACAAGTTGCGGCTCATGCGCGAAATGGGACATTTGGACTTGGAATCGCGTCTCGGCAAGGCACCTGGCGGCTACAACTATTCGTTGCCAGAAACGGGCGTTCCCTTTATCTTCATGAATGCCGTGGGGACGCAAAGCGACCTCACTACCATGCTGCATGAAGCTGGACACGCTCAGCACTCATTTGCCACACAGTACCTCGACATCTCAGAGTTCAAGCACATGCCCGCCGAGCTGGCCGAGCTGGCCTCGATGAGCATGGAACTGCTCACGCTCGACCACCTCGACGAGTTTTACAAAGACCCCCTCGCCCTGCGCAGAGCGCGTCGCGAGCAACTCTTGCGGCCGCTTACCCTCTTGCCATGGATCGCCTCGATCGATGCCTTTCAGTTTTGGGTCTATGACAACCCCACGCACACCTTTGAAGAGCGCGAGAACGCTTGGCAGGAAATCTTTTTGCGGTTTCATGGCGACTATGTCTCCTGGGAGGGCGATGAAGCGATTTTGCGTTCCCTCTGGCAAAAACAAGGACATATCTACGATGTGCCCTTCTACTACATCGAATATGGCATCGCCCAGCTCGGCGCGATCGCTGTCTGGCGCAACTATCGCCAAAACCCTGAAAAGGGTCTCAAGGACTACCTGTATGCCTTGAGCCTTGGTTATACAAGGCCTATTCCCGAAATCTATGAGGCTGCAGGCATCCGCTTCGATTTCTCTGAGTCCTATATCCGCGAGCTCATTGATTTTGTGGTCGGCGAAATTGCCAAACTAGACCGCGACGAATTCTAAGTAATCCAAATGGAAAAGCCCAATAGTTATTGTGAAGCCGTCTGGCAGATGGCCGACGACGGTGTCCATCGTGCCTATCACGACCAAGAATATGGTTTTCCGATCTTTGACGACGACATGCTATTCGCACGACTGGTGTTGGAGATCAATCAAGCGGGGCTGTCATGGACGACCATCCTCAATAAAAAGGACGGTTTTTTCAAGGCTTATGATGACTTTAGCCTGCGCAAGGTAGCCGCCTATGGCGAATCTGACATTGCACGCTTGCTAGCCGACCCTACCATTATCCGCAATAGACTCAAGATTGCAGCTGCAATTCACAACGCGCAGGTGATTTTGGAATTGCAGCAGCGACATGGCTCGTTCAAGGCATGGATCGACCTGCATCACCCCAAGACCAAAGTCGAATGGGTGAAAATCTTCAAACAAACCTTTAAGTTCACAGGTGGAGAGATCGTGAATGAGTTTCTGATGAGCACCGGCTATTTGCCAGGTGCCCATATCGAAAGCTGCCCGATCCATCGCCGCATCTTGGAGTTTGAACCCGCCTATCTGCGCGGCTGAGGTGCCCTCAACGCAAGGCGACCCGAATCACAAATTTCAAGCCTGAGTACCTCGCATCGACGGCACACACCTTTACATCGACCAAGCCTGTCGGCAGGATCACCTCGCGCAAGACGTTTTCATCCAAGTCGCCAGGCATCTTGGCGGCTTTTTTGGGCCATGAAATCCAGATCATGCCATTGCGCTTGATACTATGCATCAGCGGCAAAATATCGCGCTCCAAGTCTGATCGCCAGTGGCAGAAGTAGTGTACCAAGTCAAATTGCCCCAGAGCTGTCCAGTCGCCAACCCAAACATCCACGGGCAATGGCCCCAATACATCGCTCAAAAAACTCTCTGGCGCATGTACAAAAGTGACTTGCATGCCAGGCTTGATGCCCAGCTTATTCACCAGTGGCGTCCCCGAATATCCAGATGAAGATTCAATCAAAGCCATAAATGCATGTTTTAGGGATGCAAAAACGAGTATTCACCACCCCTTCCTGATTCTTGGAATTGGCTCCCGCCGCGGGCATTGTCATCGGGACGCGGGGAGGAATCCATGCGCCGATCCGAAGGTTCCAAAAAGGAATACGCCTATTTGGCCAAGGGAAGCTTCGTGCCTTTTTCCAGACGCGCGACCGGGTAGCGCATATAGACTGGCTCCAGGTGCTTGGACCGTTGATAGATAAAATCCATCTGCATCCAGTCGTTGTTGGCAAATGCGGTGTCGGCCTTCACCCGCTCTTGCAGCTCCTGCTTGAGCTTGGGATCCGTTTCCAGCATCTTGCGCGCCTCGATTTCAAAGATATAGGGACTGAAATACTCTTTGCGCGAAAGCACTGGGTCAAAGAAATTCCAGCTCAGGTAACTGTCCACACCGAGCGGTTCCAAGGTCTCGACGATGAAACGGTTGGCTTCTTGGTCGGTATAGACCACGTAGTCGCCCGCCCAAAACTGCACTTGCTGGTTCTCTTTTTTGACTTCAATCCCTGCTAGTGGGAAGTGACCCTCATAGGGATAATCGGCGGCATCAAACGTTGCGATTTTGTACATCGCAACCTCGGTGGTAACGTCTTCGCTGAGGCGCTGCATGACCACACCGCTCAATTTCAGGCGCTCGATCACCGCATCCCAAGCCTGGGGCACGATATAGGCGGTCGGTTTGGTCACGGTCACCTCGGGCACGTAGTGGTTGTAAAAAGCGATCTCCTTGGTAAAAGGTTGGCTTTCGTCATAGGAGATGCGCGGCAAGCCGGTCACGGCACTAGGTGTCACCGTGGAGGCATAACCTTTGAAGGGGAGCCGCACGCTGATCTTGGGATCCAGTTTCCATTTCAAGGTAAATTCCGTCTGCCGCTTGATGCCTTCGATGGCTTCCTTGCGCATGCGACCGATGATTTTGCGGTCGCGGTTCACAATCTTGAGCACATTCATCATCAAGTGATAGGTGCCATAGACACGGTCCTCAAACTTCTTGAGCATGTGCGACTCGGTCGTGTAGCCCATGGCCCCAAAGAGCGAAGCATAGCCGGTGCTGTAGCGCGGGCTGTCGTAAAATGTGCTGATGCCTGAATCGGGTGCCATGTCCCAATTCATGGTCTGTACATAGGGGCACATTTCATAATTGGCTTCCTTCATCTTGGTGTTGAGCTCAGGATTGAGGATGGTCTCCATATAGTTGGCGAGGGCAGGATCGATTTTTTCCTTCATCGTCGCGATATAGGTCATGATATACTGGTAGTCTGAGCCATTGCTGGTGTGGGTGTCGATGAAGAGGTCGGGCCGCCACTCGGTGTACATCTTGGCGAAGGCGCGCGCGTTGCGGGAGTCTTGTTTGATGAAGTCGCGGTTGAGGTCCAGGTTCTGGCCATTGCCCCTGAAACCGTATGCTTCTGGGCCATTTTGGTTGGCACGGCTCACGCTATTGCGCACGAGCATGCCATCGACATTGTAGGCGGGGATGATGCATATCGCGATATGCTCGAGCAGGGGCGCAAACATTTTGTCCAAAACCAGGTCGCGGGCCATCATCATGCTCGCATCGATGCCATCGGGCTCGCCCGGGTGAATGCCGTTCATCACCATCACGATACGCGTATCGGCTTGGCGCAGTGGCACCGGGTGAAAGATCTTGCTGCCTGTGATTACGACGAGATGCAAGGGCTTGCCGACATCGCTGGCATTGTCATACTCAAATACCTTGACCGTGGGGCTAGCTGCCTCCAAGCCTTTGTAAAAGGCGATCATCTCGGCATAGGTCGTGGTGACGTTGGGGCCATTTTTTTCAAATGGGGTGGGCATTTGTTCGCTGCCTGTCTGCGCGACGAGCATAGAGGGCAACACAATCGCCAGCATGGCGATCCATTTCAATTTGAGCATAGAGACCATCGTAATAGGTAATCCAAATTGCACTGCAGCTGGCCGATTGCATGAGGCCATTCTACAGAAGCGCGAACCAAGTTAAGGAATTATCAGCACGGCGAGCTTTGCCTTCATTGGGAAACATTGCTTTTTCACGTCTTTTGGCAAATCTTAAGCCGCGTGCAATTGGAGTGGCTTCACCAGCGTTGTGCGCATTTTGAGGATTGGCGATCGATGGAGTCTTGCTAGGGAACTTCGTGCACAGACCCGTCACCCAGCCCTTTGGTTGTGTGACGGGTCTGTGCACGGAGTAACCGATATGGATAGGAAAAAGCTGATCATCGCCCAAGCCTACATGGCCCCCTCAGGGCCACTGGCTTGGATGCTCTCAAAAAAATCCAAGATATTGTTGCATTCCGAGGACCAGTAGGCGAAGTCATTGCCACGGTCGGCGGGCAGATTCAGGCGAAGGTGCTGGTGATGGGGCTGAAGCAGGTCATACAATTTCACCGTTTGGGCGTATGGTACCATTTTGTCGGCCTTTCCATGGCCGAGATAGACCGCAGCCTTGATTTGGGTGGCGCCGTCGAGCACATTTTCAGCCGATTCCCAGCGCTGGGCAAATGCATCATAGTCACCCAAAAAGCCCCTGTAGATGTTGTCGCCTTTCATCTCAGCAGGATTGTAGTCTCCCGACAAGGCCGCGACCGCCACAAAAAGCTGGGGCATCTCCTCTGCGAGCAAGATGGCACCTCGGGCACCTGCCGACGCTCCCAATACAAAGTTGTGGCCATCTTCCTGCAATAAGCAAAAGTTGTTGCGCAAATCGGGGATGAGCCGTTCCTTGACCCATTTGATCGTCGGTGCTGCACGCCAATCTTCCCGTGTCTCGGGATAGACCGCTTGGGCATAAATGCTCTTGCCCATTTCAGGCATGATCACACGGTAGCCACGCTTGGCAGCCTTGCTGCAAAACCGAGCATGCATGCACCATTCATCACGTCCAGCATTCCAAGGTGGCAACACCAAAAGGTCGCCCATGTATTTGTCCTCAGGCATGAGCAGATCGACCGCCACGCCTTCAACCTCTACAGTACTGCGCCCGACGGGCAATTGGCAACCGCGTGGTGCAATTGGATCTTGTGACCAGCGATCAAGGCTGTCGCCGCTCGATGATCCCATCCCCAACCCGCCTGTGCCGCAACCCGTAAGCGACTGCACGCCAAGGATGAGGTAGAAGATACCACGTTTCCTCCATCGCATTTTGAAGTCGCTATTTTTCACGAAAAGAAGCTATCCGTCGTTTCAAAGGGATTTCAAGCAAGTTAAGGAAAACATGTGGACAAGAGGGCGTTTGTTACCAGAATTTAACCTTGGCAACAGCTTCAACACCAAGCAAAAACAAATCGCGGGAGCCGCGGCTTACTTTTTGCCGCCCATCATGCCACCGATCATGCCACCGATGTCGTCCATGACATTTCCATCATGGTCGCGGTCCAAGATGGCAGAGATAAAGCCACCCATTCCTGAAGCACTTGTGCCGCCACCGCCAGCATTGCCGCCCATCATGCCACCGATGGCATCCATGAGACCACCGCCGCCACCGCCGCCAGCATTGCCAGCCACCATGCCGCCGATGACATCCATGAGGCCACCGCCGCTGCTGGGCTGCTGATCATCTTGCTCATGTGTATTTGAAAACTGGCGCAACATGCCTGCCAAAATATCAGATCCGAATCCGTCTTGGCGTTTCTTGGCGCCAATCATGCCCAAGATCATTGGGGCGACCATTGTGAAGAGTTTTCCGGTACTCTCCAAAGAGAGGCCGCTCGACTGGCTCACTGCTTGCTCAGCAACAGGGCGCTTGCCTCCCAAAACGTGGCCCAAGATACCGTCTCCTTTGCCTATGGTAGGATTGTTGAGCAATGCAGGCAACATGCTCAAGATGCCACCATCGTGGTCCTTGTCCAAAGCATTGGACAGGGCGTTGGCACCTTCTGGCGTACTGGTATTCCGTGCCAAGGCGCTTACGATCAAGGGTACGAACGTGCCGAGGGCTGCACTTGTCTGGGAATTGTCGGCACCCAAAGCGTTGCTCAAGGCGTCGATCTGACCCGCGCCGAGCTGAGATTTAAAAAGGTCTAAGAAATTCATAGAGATAGAGGGCGTTATTCTGAAACGCCATTCGAAAGTAAGTTTTCTTTTGCAGACGGCATCACAGGCTTCGACCAGCTTCCCAAATTACTCGACCAAGGCCACAAGTGACGCACCAACAAAAAATCCACCGACGCTGGGTTCAGCGCGGGTGGATTTTCCAAAGACGTCGTGAAGACGATTATTTTTTGCCGCTCAGCAAGCCGCCGGCCATGCCTTGGAGATCGTCCATGACACTACCATCGTTGTTCTTGTCGAGCAACTTGGTGATCATAGAGCCGATGCCTGCAAAGTTGCCGCTTTTGAGCAAGCCACCGATATTGCCGAGGCTACCCAGGCCTGGGATGCTGCTGAGGATGCCGCCAGCTTGTGGTTCTGCTTCCTCAGGATTTTCTTCGCGCTCGTGCAAGGCCGCAAAATTGTTCAGCATCTGCGAAAGCAGCGCCGCATTGATCTTATCTTCGCGCTTTTTGGCACCGATCATCCCCATCAAGATCGGGGTGGTGATATTGAAAAGCTTGGTGCAAGAGGCGGGGCTCAAGCCGCTTTGTTTGCTCACAAGCGTTTCAGCTGCAGGGCGTGAATTGCCGAGAATCGCCGAGGCGAGGGCATCACCATTGACATTACTGCGATTGGCATAGAGGTCTGGCAATTTCATAAGGACACTGCCGTCGTGCTCACGGTCCAAGAGATCGCTCATGGATTTTGCACCAGCATCGGTGCGTGTGAGACGGGCCATGGCACTTACCAACAGAGGCACAATCTGGCTAGATCCGAGCACGGTTTCCTCAGTCGTCGAGCCAATGGCTTGAGACATCGCACCAAATTGTTGCTCGCCTAACTCATCGCAGTAAATATTGAAAATTGTCATTCCGAAAATTGAATTGGAGAAAGAAATCGATCAAGAATTTGTAAAGGTAGCTTAAACCGACCGCTTATTCTGTACGCTTTCGATCGACCCTATAAATTAAACTGTAAATGCGCTTGATGCGCCTAGGTACTCAGGTGCAAGGTCGCCTCTGTGATAAGTAGGGGTAGGAGAAGCTCGATCCAATCGAGGGCTCCAAAATCGCTGATCGTCGGGTTCAGAAAGCTGCGCAATGCAGCCTCCATACCGCCTGCATGATCGGGATAATATCTACCAAAAGCATGCACGCAAGGGTATAAATCGACAGTATAGCTCCCCGAACGCTCGATCACCAATTCAAATCCAGCGCGTATTGTCGTCTTGGCGAGGCTCTTGAGAAACGCCGATTGAGCTGTCGTTGCAGGCTGATCGGCATAATGGTCACGCCAATCTTGCAACTCAGCTGCCAACCAGCGATGGTTGAAGGCAACATTGCGATCGGCGCGACAGCGCGGCCAATCGAGGCTGTCATCTGTCCCAAAAACGCAGAGACCTTGGGTTTGGAGCATGTGTTTCACCGAGGCGTTGCGGCCGGGCATGGCCTCATCGCGGTGCGCGATTGCAAAATCAATCTGTTGCGCCATTGGATAGCGCGCCAATATGGTCTCCATTTCGACGGCTGCCCAAGGCGGTGACGCCCAGCGGATAAACGCTACAGCGTCATCGCAGGACAAGATGCCCACGACATCTATATCAGCAATGGAAGACAAGGGCATTCCCCTAGGTACAGAGCCGCGCAGATACACGGCATACAAGTCCTGGCTATGGTGCCTTTGGTAGCAGGCGACGAGTTCAGGAACCAAGGGCAAAAATGCGGGATTGATTTTGGAAAATGCCGTCGGGTTCAAGATGCAACCTTGTGCATCCAATGTGAACAATTCCCCAGGAGGTGTGATCACTTGAGCTTGTCGTTTTCAATGTGGCGTGTCGCATCGCGTTGCGTCTTCTTGGCGAGGTTGCGCACCATGGCTTCCTCCAAGTCGATGCCCGTCTGATTGGCGAGGCAGATTAAGACAAACATGACATCGGCCAACTCGTCGTCGAGTTGCTTGTCTTTGTCACTGGCCTTGAAACTCTGCTCGCCATAGCGCCTGGAAATGATGCGGGCCACCTCGCCGACTTCCTCAGTGAGCATGGCCATATTTGTGAGCTCCGAGAAATATCTGACGCCATAGTCCTTGATCCATTGATCGACGGTGGCCTGGGCTTCCTTGATGGTCATATTTTTCAGGGGATAAATAGCATTTGGATGATCCATTCGATTTGGATGCCCACGAAAATCGAGAGGGCAAGTGCCGCCTTCCAAACATTCCTTTTGGGAATCTTGGGCAGTCTGCCGCCGCGCTCCAGGCATAACCGTAGCCAGATGGACGCTGGCAAGAGCATGAGCGGCAGCATGGGCAAATGATAGGTGGGATGCGAAAATGAAAAACAATAGGGCAGGGCGTACAGCACCAAAAAGCCACTGATGATGGCCAAGGTGCCGCCCGCCAATTCGCGGCGCGCCTCAGAAAACCAGAATATGAGAAAAGCCAGTCCCAGCAGGCTGTAAAACAGGGCATCCAAGCCTGAGACGACCCTGCTCAGCGACGCGAGCGGATGCCCAGACCATTGCAGGCGGCTGCCCGCAAAGGAGTCAAAGGCCAGCAGTGTGCGCAAGCGCGAGGCTGTGCGCCACGCGAATGCGCCTGGCCGTGCACGTATGTCGCGCCAAGCAGCACGCGAGAATGCCCGACCTTGCATCCCGAGCGGCTGTGCCTCGATTTCCTGCAACTCCGCACGAAATCCTGCGGGCAATTTGGGATCTGCTGTCCAATGACTGCCATAGTACCAGGTCTTGTAGGCAGGTGTCCAAGCATTGTTGCCGAGGTAGAAGTTGCGGGAATTGGCATCGTTGATCGGGATGAAGCGGCCATGGGCGCTGCTTGCAACCCAGAGCCATGGACCCACGACGAGCGCCGCAAAAAGTGCCAAGGTGAGGCCCGGCAGGAGTTTGCGGCGGCGCAGTAGGATGAGCGGCGGCAAGGCGATCAAGAAAATCGCCGCTGATGGCCTGAACAAGATGATCAGCCCGATCAGGATGCCTGCGCGCCAGAGACGGCCACGCTTGCGTTCCTCGACATAGAGCTGCATTTGCGCCAACAATGCCAGCAACAGAGTTGCGGCTGGCAAATAACTCAATGGCTCGACCGACTGATGAATCATCGCCGGGAAAAAGGCCAACAAGAGCAAGCCAATATTGGCAGCGACGCGACTGTGGAGGCGGTAGGTGATGCCATAGAAGCTGTAGGACAACCAGAGAAACCATGGCATCATCGCAAGCCGCACCCAAAACTCGCCCTTGCCCGCAATCCAAACCCAAGCCGCCTCATACAAAGGCAAGCCCGGGGGCCAATAAGTGTCCAGCTGCCCGTGCTCGGCTAGGTTTACAGCAGCTTCATGATAGTAGAGGCTATCGCTCACCAAGGGCTCATCGGCCACGATTGCCAGCAGGCCCACACGCAGCACCAAGCCGAGCAGCAATATGCGCAACCAAGAATATTCTTGGTCCAGCAGCCATCGGTAGAAGCGGGGAAAGTGCAGCATTGTCGTTCAGAAATCGGGTTGTTTGCTATCTAGCATGATCGTCACAGGCCCGTCATTTACCAAGGAGACCGCCATCATGGCCCCAAAGGAACCTGTCGGAACCATTCCCGAGAATCGTTCGCGCAGAGTGGTTACAAATTGCTCGTAGAGCGGGATCGACACGGCGGGTGGCGCCGAGCGGATGTAGCTCGGGCGATTGCCTTTTTTGGCATCGGCATAAAGTGTGAATTGCGAGATCACGAGTATGCTGCCCGCGACATCCTCCACACTCAGGTTCATCTTGCCCTCGGCGTCATTGAAGATGCGGAGCTGGATGATCTTTTTGATGAGCCAGTCGATGTCAGCGGCGGTATCGTCGTGGGTCACGCCCAGCAAGACCAGCAATCCATGGCCAATCTCGCCGATGGTGAGTTGATCGACCTGCACCTTGGCCTCGGTCACACGTTGTAAGATGGCACGCATATCTTTTTTGGATGAGCGATTACGCAGGGTGAAATTTAGGACAGAAATGGGGATTGTACACGATGCGTGACAAGGAAGCTGATCAATCGTCCACCAAGCCCCCGAGAAAAATTAAAATTGCGCTCCGCAGCCGCTCAAAAAATCTGCAATTTTGGCCCTATGAATCAACTCTTCTACAAAATATGCTTGCTCTCGTTGTTGTTGGCCATCGCCTTCCAGCTACCAGCCCAAAGTGAAGCTGAGTCTGCCACCTTGGTGATCGAATCCCAACAAGGAGGGCAGCAACATACCTTGAAGATCGGTGATCGCCTGAACTATAAGGTCAAAGATGGCCGCATGCAACGCAAGGGCCGCATCGAAGCGGTCACAGACAGTAGTGTCACCGTCGCCGCCAAGGCGCTTGCTTTTCAGGACCTCGATGTCGTCGTGCAGCTCAAAGGTAAACGACAACCTGTCGGAGGCGGATTGTTGGTAGGTAGCTTGATTGCAGAGCCGATCACGCTGCTTCTGTTTGTCGTTTCCCTGCTGTTTTTGCTCGACAACCCCTCACAAGGCCAGCGCGTGCTCATCGGTGTTTTGGGCGTATTGACCATTATAGTCTTCCCATTGCTCCTTGTCTTGGGGATCGTCTTGCTGGCCCTGGGCAGCAAGACATACGATCTGCGCGACAAATGGAAACTGCGCAAGGGATAAGCGAAACCAACCTGCGCACATGATTGCGGGGTGTGACCTCGGGAAATGCGTCCTGTGGTGGCTCGTGTGTGTCTATTGGGATGCAGGTCTATCGCACGAAAATCGTTGCTCGCCAACGTAAACGATGGCATCCGAAAAAGGCACCTTTGTAGGAATTT
>JANORP010000491.1:0-29396 GCA_031415375.1 Bacteroidota bacterium
CCTCGACGTCCTCGGCCTCGAGGGCTGCCTGGATTGTGGGGAAAAGGAAAAGCAAGAGGAAAAAAACGAAGCGGATCCCGAGGCTAAGGCTGGGGCGGAGACGCCGCAGGCCAAGCCAGCGGAAGCGCCTGCCGTGACTCCGATGGCGGCTGCCAGCCCGGCTGCCGTCCCTGCAATGGTAGCAGGTGATGCTGGAGCATCTGTCTCTGAGCAAGATACGGAAACGAAGGTGGATGCCTCGCTGGTGTCGCAACCGTCCCTTGCGGCTGCGCTCGCGACGCCAGGGGAGCCGGCGGGAGGTGCCGCACAGCTCGATCCGAGCGTGGTCGAGGAGGTGGGCAAGCCCGAGAAACTCGAGCAACCCACCGAGGCCCGCAGCGAGGCGGCGAGTTTCCTTGCAGGCTACAAGTCAGAATTGTCCACGATCATGAAGGTCGGGGGTGCGGCAGGGGAAGAGATGCGTGCCGACAGCGAAGATGTCTGCGGCATGGCGGCCGAGAAGGCCCAGCGCCTCAGTCAAAACGAGGCTAGCCACAATGACCCCACAGCAGAGGCCCGTGCCGCTGCCAATGCCGAGCAGCAAACCAATGCCTTCGGCCTGGCGCGTGCCAATGAAAAGCAGATTTACAGCGTGCAGCAAGTCATCGCGATGGTGGCTGCGATGAATGAGGGGCCGATCAAGGAGCAGGTGCGGGCATTTCTGCGCGCCATCACGCCGACCGATCCCGACGGCTTCGACAAATTCAATGCGCAGCCCATCACGGGTGGGCTCATCAATGCAGCGATCGACCGCTTCTCGCAACTACAAGGCACGGCGGGCAAGATCGGCGAAGACGTCACGCCAGAGGCCGTGCCCAACGCCGAGCCGCTGGGCGAGGTGGCGCAGTCCCCGCTCACCAAGGCCCTGCAACTCGGCAAGGACGCCCTGCCCAATATCCCCGATGATGCCGCAGAATTGAAGCAATACCTCGTGATCATGGACAAGGTGCTGCTCCAAGAGGGCGTCGATCCGCAGGAATTGGCGGGCTCGCCTGTGCCCGAATACAAGCAATTGTTTGCGTTGCGGGAGCAGTTGCGCTTGAAGGCCGAGGGTGCCCCGGCAGCGGCGCAAAAGGCGCTGGACGAGAAGCGCCGCGCACTCAATGGCGAGATGGACAGCGAGGAGGGCCGCATCCGTGGCGAGATGCATGGTGAGCGCGACAAGCAGCACAAGGGCGCGCGTGGGTCGCAACTGGCCGCCATCAAGCGCCGCGAGGCGCAGCGCGCCAAGATCACTGCGACGGTGAACGGCATCCACGGCATCGCCAAGGCGACCGTGGAAAAGAAGCTGGCCGACCTGGAGACGCATAGCAAGCAACGCTTTGGCATGCGTGTGGCGACGGCCACCACCGAACTGGAGCACAATGTGAAGCGCCGCAAAGACGAATGGAAGGCTGCCGAATACGAGAAGCGCGGCATCGTGGGCGATGTCGGCCTGTGGTGGACCGACAATGTGGGCGGTGGCCTGGACACCTACCCCGAGGTGCAAAAGATGTATGAGGACGAGCGCAACAAGTACCTCGATAAGGTCGATGCGGAGATCAAGGCGATCGCCGATGCGGGCAACAAGGTGCTGGCCGAATGCAAGGCGATCATCACGCAGGCGCGCACCGATGTCTTCACCTACCTGGGCAGCCTCAAGGGCGAGTTCGAAAGCCTGGGCATCAGCCTGGCGAAGGACATCTCGAAGAAGTTTGACGACTTGGAGAAGTTTGTTGACAAGAAAAAGGAGGAGCTGAGCGAGAAGCTGTGCAAGATGCGCGACATGGCGATCACGCATATCGACGGCATCATCGAGAAGATGAAGCAGGAGAGTGCCGGGCTGCTGGTGCAGGCGCTGAACCTGGGGATCGACGTCTTGATCGCGCCTTTCCGATGGGCATTGGGCCTCTTCGGCTACGACCTGAGCGACATCGACGACGTGATCGGGCGTGTGAAGCGGACGTTTACCTTTATTATATCGTATCCGCTGGAGTTTGCAAAGCGGATGGCCACGGGCATCGGCGACGGCTTCCTGCAGTTTGCCGACAACATCAAGCAGCACCTGATCAACACCCTCGTGGGCTGGCTCACGGGCGCTTTGATGGACCAACCCGTGACGATTCCCGCCAAGTGGGACATCTCGGGCATCTTGCAGTTCATCGGCAGCCTGATCGGGATCGGCAGCGACTTTGTGATGGATTTGATCAGGCGGGTGGTGCCCGACGAGGTCGTCGATCAGGCCGAGAAGCTGTTCCCGGTCTTCATGCGGATCCCCGAGGAGGGGCCGGGTGCGCTCTGGGAGTACATCCAACAAGAGGCCGAGGAAATGAAACGCATGGCGATGGAAGGCGTGCGCGACGCGGTGATCTCGCAACTGGTGATCTTCGGGGTGCAGAAGCTGATGAATGTGCTCACGCTGGGCGGCTCGGCTTTCGCCGACGCGGCCAAGGCGATCTACGACATGGTGCTCTTTTTCAAGAACAACTGGACCAAGATCACGGACTTGGTCTCCAAGGTCTTCAACACGCTGAGCGCGGTGGCGGAGAACAATACGAAGTTCGTGGCCGACGGCGTGGAGGGCGCGATGGCACGAGGGATACAGGTGATGTTTGGGTTCTTCATGACTTCGTTGGGCCTGGGCGGCATCGTGAACTCGGTGATCGGGGTGTTCCGGAAGATCGGCGACTTTTTGCGCAAGGCTGTGAACAAGGCGGTGGATTTTGTGGTGGCGAAGGTGAAGGATACGTTTGGGAAGTTGTTTGGGAAGAAGCGTGGGGATGGGGAGGATGAGGATGGCAATGAGAAGAAGCTAAAGGACAAGGAGGTCGGGGATGAAATGACCTTCTCTGCTGGGCATGAGCAGCATCGACTCTGGTTTACGGTATCTGGCAGTGGCGTGGAGCTGATGGTAGCTAGTGAGGTGATGACCGTAGAGCAGCGCCTTCAAAGTTGGGAGGACAAGTTGTCGAGGGTCCCAGAAAAGGATCGTGAGGAAGCGAAAACGCTGCTGCATAGTGCGCGGAAGCAATACATTGCTGCCAAAAAGGAAGGCAATGAGGCGAAAAAGGAAATTGATGAGGCTTTGAGATTGCGTGAACAAGCCGAGGTAGGCCAGGCAGAAACCGCTGATCAGCAAGCGGAAGCTGCCGAACGCAATTTGAAGTCTATATTGGCGGCATTGTTTGATTTCTTTTGGGAAATCGATCATCCTGATACTGCTGCATTGTTGAAGATTGGGAAGCACAAAATCGAAAACCCTGGAAGGGAATCGCATCACGTGCCACCGAACATGCTAAATGAGTCAATTGCCCAATTTTATGAAAATGCAGGTGAAGCATTTAAGGTGGGATACTCTGTGTTTGATGAAACTAGTATCGAGCTTCTTAACAAGCGCAAATGGATAAAAGAAACCTTCAATGGCACTCATGGAGTCGGACTGTCCGCAATCTCGCTGCATCCGAATACCCATAGAAAGGGAGCCTCAGCGGTTCACTCTTCAAGTCTCCAACCCTTGGCCTTAGAGGCCATTACAAAAGAGGTTGAACAGAGACAGAAAGTGCGGATCGTTGCTTTCATTGATGATGGTTCGCAATTGGTTGCTAATCTCCAGCAGCCCAATTGGAAGAAAATGATCTTCGAGGTGTATGAACTTGTCCGAACAAAAAACCAGCTACTCGGCGATTCAACCGTCACAGTAGCCCAACATCCATCAGACAAACTATTGATTGCTGTGAAGGGACGCGATAAGGAGGGACTGGCCCGGATCAAGGAAAGTATGAAACTTGAAGTTCAAACATTGGTGAGACAGTTTTCCCCTGATGATGATAGAGATGCAAGGAAAAGCGCCTTAAAGAAGAAAGCAGAACTACTAGATCGCATCGGCGAAACCAACGAGAGGATGTTTGAAAGCTCCCTAGAGAACGGATTAAGTGCAGTGGGCACTGCCTTGAGGGAAAATTTTGCAAACGGAGGAATGCCCGACGGCGATCCTGAAGCTCACCCCGTGATTTTGAGGAATTTGAGACTTGAAGCGATAAAAATCTGGAAACCCATCATTGAATTATGATCGTAAACATAATTGAAAATCTGAAGGGGCGATTTGCAACGGCACCGAATTCAGAATACACGAATTTGGGATTCACGCCAAACGTTGAATCCAACAAATTGTATGACTTGCTAAAAAAGGGATGGTGGCATACCTGCTTTTTCGGTGACAGTAGCTACGAAATCTGGGGACTCCGAATTTTTCCAAACTTGGAATATGCGGTGTGGTCTGCTGTTGAACTGACGAACGGAGGAAGTGCGAGAACGATTGCTCCTCGCCTTTGCGCTTTTGCAACGATGCTTCAACTAGATTCGTTCTCGGATATAGAGCTTTTTCGTATGTCACGGAGGGACTGGCCCCAAATCACTGCTACCTTGAATAGACTTTATGAATTGATTGGGGGCGGGGAATATCATGATTTCATAACCGAACTTCTATTTAACGACGCTAATCTTCCCGTTGACGCTGCGCATAAACTTGAAAACTACCTTCGAGTATGGAAGCACATGGATCCCAGCCTTGGGCATATCGAACTCAGAAAACTCATCGAGCAATCCAATGAGGATGAATCATTTGTTCCAGAATCCTATCGGGATTTAGATCTCGGGCATTGGCGCACCAGAATTCTAAATGCAGCAGCTACCCTCGCAACGTTCAGAGCTGACCATATTTCAAGAAGTCAGAAGTTGGCCCGTTGCTGGGTCTCTTTTGCTGAACCTCATGGTTATGATCCAGAGGAGGTTCGTCCTCAGCAGTACGGCTCTAAGTCAAATACTACTGCAGGAGCCATGCAGACCATCGTGGAGCAGCTTCAAGGTGCCAGCAATTTCATGGGACTCCCACT
The DNA here is from genome assembly GCA_031415375.1 of Bacteroidota bacterium. Lineage (GTDB taxonomy): Bacteria > Bacteroidota > Bacteroidia > J057 > JADKCL01 > JADKCL01. The sequence goes on from JANORP010000491.1 coordinate 4,911, forward strand.
TGAAATGCAAGATAGTCCGCTCTTTGCTCCACTGGTATCGCTCGCGGGTCGCAAAAACCAGTACCTGGGTGTACAGCATGCCGAGGCTGCGATCTTGTTTGACAAGGAATACAATGACCCGTTGATGGCTTGGAATTGCCTTGTGAGCGCGGCCTATTGGTCTGGTAGAAATGGTTCCGAGACCTTGATGCCTGTGTGGCGCGCCGCGATCGAGCTGTGCGAGGCTAACAATTGGAGCGATGCCCACGAGGCCTTGGTCTATCAATGGGATTTCTACCACGATTTCAAAAAAAGGAATAACTTGCCTTGATTTCTGTATCCTATGCAATGTTGGTCAAGGGCTGGGAGCATATCCAGAAAGGCCTCACGATGGGCGGCGGCAAATGGAAGCGCCTGCACATGCTCAATGCGTTGCGCTTTGGCGGGCATGGGTTCTCGGCCAACCTTGTGCCGGGGCCTAATCAAGCCAACCAAGACCACAAGAATGGCTGGGAAATTCCCGCCGACGATGCCTTGGGTCCCAAGACCTCGGAATATGATCCCCACAAGCACAAGGTTGCTTGGCTGGAGGCGAGGATCGCCTACTATGGCGGCGGGCATTTCGACAGCAAATATTCACCGCCGCTGGTGGACGGTGAGCCGCCGATGCGGCACTGGTTTGCGCGTGAGGTGCGGTTTACGAGCGGGATTTACGAACCCAAGGGTGCCAAGCAATGGGCGATCAAGACGCCGCATGAAAACTTGGTGCGCGACTTCACGCTGACGGGCGAGCAATTGCCGCTGCCGAACTGGACACTGGCAAGGGTGCCACCGATCAATACAGGAGACAGGAGCGAGTTTCAGGAGAAGGCGGTGGTGAATGAAGTCTTGTCTGCAAATGCTGCGAAGGCCGCCTTTGACAAGGGCGGCGGCTGGAAGTATCTTGCCAAACGCCGCGAGCAATCGCCGTTCACTTCTTCAAAGGAGGTGATTGATTATTTGACGGAGGTGGCAGACTCGAAAGCTCCCAGAAATATTGATGAAATGATCGATGCCATTGACACCCTATTTGACACTAAAGCAATCAGGTTGAACCCCTAGTTTTTTGAACAATGAGACAAGAAGCAAAAGCACTTACTGATAGGCTGAAAATGCTGAAAGGCATGAATGAGGCGACCGCCAGCATTCGACGAGGAGAAGAAAAGAAGTTGCTTGAATCGTTCGTGAATTCGTTTGGGAAGACGATTCCTCAGGAGGTAGAAATTGCTATTGGCCCGGGAGTAGGGATTCGATATTTCCGGATCATATTTTGTGATCGGCTATCGAGCGCGATCATTTGTGGATGGGCGCAAAACTCCTGGGTGGATATCATGCTTCAGAAGCAAACTAGCCGACAAAGCCACGAATCTGAGGGATCGGTATCACTATTCGAGTTTTCGCAAAAAGGCAGCATCATCCTCGAAAACCTCTGGGTCGGATACGGAGTAATCATCGATATCACTGGCCCAGAGACTTACGACCTCCGCTTTGTCGTCCCGAGCGGCAAGAGTTACAAGATCAAGCTCACCCTGCCACAATATGCGGATTGTCTGGTCCAAGCGAGGGGCCTCTTCCCATGGCAGCTGATGTTTATTGATGAAAAGGTGGAGGGCTTGGTGCTGGGCTATGAGTTTTTTGCAGTGCTGGCGGCACTGGCTGAGGGTGAGCCGATCCTCAATTTGCCGCAATTTAAAATGCCCGATCCAGCTGGTAGCCTGGCAGAGATGGCCGTTCGGTTTGGGTACTATGATCCAATCCAACTATACCTCAAGCCGCTCGGCGGTGCGGGCTATGATTACGGTGAATTCAAGCAAAACCGTGGGCGCGGCTACAATTTCATTGCCCGTGTGGAGTATGATCTGGGGAAACGACTGCCCGACGAACTGCGGACATGGTTTTACCTCTATGATGAAGTGAGCCTGCAATGGCGCAAGAACAAAAAGGCGGCGGCATTGAAGTTCCTGCCTATCAGGGTTGTATTTGGCGGCAATCCTGACAAGTTTGAATATGGGCTGCCTACTCCCCCCTTCAACCGCGATGCTGTCCATTATTACAACGACCCCTCGGCGACCGAGCTTCTCTCGGGCCTGTACCCCTTCATGGTCGATGAGCGTGGCGATGTGGTGATCTCGATTGCCGAGGGCAAGGTGGAACTCTATCTGCTGGACTCTGATGTGACATCCAAAAAGAGGCTGCAAGTGACGCTGCCTGAGTTCATCGCCTACCTCTGCAAGACGCGGGGCATCGCAGGCTGGCATACTTACCTTGTAAACCCGACCGAGGAGGAACTTGCAGAGCTGCGGGCGATGGTGGAGGAAGTCTTCCCGGGGACGGAATGGTAGGCGGCTCGCCCAGCCCTGCGAGAGGTGCCTGGAGGGCCGCGCCGCCCGCTTGCGGCGCGGGTCGCGGGGGTGCTGCCGCAAGGCGAGCACCCGCAACGATGCCACGGAAGGCCTCTATGGAGCAATGATCGAATATGGCGAACGCCTACGAATCCAATGACGATAGAGCAACCGGTGCTGAAAGTTTTTTCTAGAATTTCGATTGATAATCGAGCCCCAGGTGCTTGGACAATTAATAGTTCATGGCCTCAAGCTTACTGATTCTTTGTAGCCGAATTCCAAAAATAAATGAGAGAACGAGAGACAACGATGATTGAATTTCGAGGCTGGCTTGAAAATGTTTTTTTGGATAACAGTCCTGATGAATGGTTTTCCTGCCATGGTCGCGCAATACATGGGGTTTTGGAATCCCTTGAATATTCGACCACATTGCTCTCCAAAGTCGTTGAAGAAAGACTGGAGAACATTGCCGAAATAATGAATCAAAGTGGCGGTTTCATGCTTATGGATCATAAGCATAAGCGAATCCATCAAAATGAAACATATTTTCGCTTCCTCGGCGATCTCAATGAAACCTATCGCGAGTTTGCCACCGAACTAAAATGCAATGCAAACCCAGATTCTCAGGAGGTGCTGGAACATTTTGGAATGATCTACGCGGATAAACTGACTCAAACGTGGAGTGAATCATTGTGAACTCGCAGCTGTTCTGGCGAAGGACATCTCGAAGAAGTTTGACGACTTGGAGAAGTTTGTTGACAAGAAAAAGGAGGAGCTGAGCGAGAAGCTGTGCAAGATGCGCGACATGGCGATCACGCACATCGACGGCATCATCGAGAAGATGAAGCAGGAGAGTGCCGGGCTGCTGGTGCAGGCGCTGAACCTGGGGATCGATGTCTTGATCGCGCCATTCAGGTGGGCGCTGGGGCTGTTTGGCTACGACCTGAGCGACATCGACGACGTGATCGGGCGTGTGAAGCGGACGTTCACGTTCATCATATCGTATCCATTGGAGTTTGCGAAGCGGATGGCGACGGGTGTGGGCGACGGCTTTTTGCAGTTTGCCGACAACATCAAGCAGCACCTGATCAATACCCTCGTGGGCTGGCTCACGGGTGCCCTGATGGACCAACCTGTGACGATCCCCGCCAAGTGGGACATCTCGGGGATCTTGCAGTTCATCGGGAGCCTGATCGGGATCGGGAGCGACTTTGTGATGGACTTGATCAGGCGGGTGGTGCCCGACGAGGTTGTGGATCAGGCCGAGAAGCTGTTCCCGGTCTTCATGCGGATCCCCGAGGAGGGGCCGGGCGCCTTGTGGGAGTACATCCAACAGGAGGCCGAGGAGATGAAGCGGATGGCGATGGAGGGCGTGCGCGACGCGGTGATCTCGCAGCTGGTGATCTTTGGGGTGCAGAAGCTGATGAACGTGCTCACCCTCGGCGGCTCTGCCTTTGCCGACGCAGCCAAGGCGATCTACGACATGGTGCTTTTCTTCAAGAACAACTGGACCAAGATCACGGACTTGGTCAGCAAGGTCTTCAACACGCTGAGCGCGGTGGCGGAGAACAATACGAAGTTCGTGGCCGACGGCGTGGAGGGCGCGATGGCGCGTGGGATACAGGTGATGTTCGGGTTCTTTATGACTTCTTTGGGGCTTGGCGGCATCGTGAACTCTGTGATCGGTGTTTTCCGCAAGATCGGCGACTTCCTGCGCAAGGCCGTGAGCAAGTCGGTGGATTTTGTAGTGGCCAAGGTGAAGGATGCGTTTGGGAAGGGCAGAAAGCTGGGGGCGGGAATTGCAACACAAATTTGGGTGTGTGGTACCACTATTCATGAGCAGCCACTCAATTCGTAGGCCTTCAAAATTGGGATATGGCAGAGGCTCAGGGTTCATTCGTTGTCTTCGCAACGGCCTTTCTGTGATGCGGAACGTTGCGCGGGATGGACAGAGGGCCTGCTTCAAGTGCCGAATTTGGCTTTGCGGAATGCATTGGACTTACTTCCACAACGTTACCTGAACAAATTCTAAATTATTCCCTAAATTTAATCGCTGTATGTGCGCAGCTACCCACTTTGACTGCTTGAGAACACGTATTTATATCCCTGCAAATGTGCGCTATGCCCTCACGGTTGTGGGGCTGCTATTGGTGCTCAATTTTGTGATGCGCACTGTCTTCCTGTTGTACAATTCTGCGCAGGCAACGGCGATGAGCTGGACAGATGTCTTGATCGGATACTCTGTAGGCTTGCGGTTTGACTTGGCGACCATCTTCATTTTCAATGGGATTATCCTCTTTTTCCTATCACTTCCGCTGGCAATCCACCGCCGGCGTCGCACTTACAGCATCTACAATTGGCTGCTCATCGCTGCGAACATGCCGATTTTGGTGGTGAATGCGATCGATGTCATTTATTATTCATTTGCAGAGAAGCGCCTCACCCATGAGCTGTTTACAACGGCGAGTGACTTCGGCAGCTTCAAGCCCGACCTGCTCATGGAGTATTGGTGGCTGTTTGGGGTGTTTTTTTTCCTCACCTTGTTGATGTACAAGCTGCTCAACTTTTTCGCATTGCGGTATCTTAACAATGAGATCCTACCTCTGAGCAACAATCGATGGCGCTGGGCGTGGTCCATCATCTTCTTGGGGATGATGTTCATGGGGATGCATGGCGGCCTCCAACGCAAGCCCCTTACGATTTCCAACGCCTATGTGGGTGAGAGTTTTTTCAGCGGTAGCATGGGACTCAACTCGGCCTATACGATTCTCACGGCAGTAGATTGGGAAAATGAGCAGATCTACCGCATCGCTGAAAAGGAAGCGGTCACAGTGACCCGCTCGATGCTGCGTGAGTCCTTTGATGGGCCTTATATCCGTGACGATTATCCGCTGCTGCGACAGGCGAGTTTTGCTGAACCTGAGCGCCACTACAATGTGGTGTTTCTGATCATCGAAAGTCTGAATGCCCGCGATGTAGGGCTACTCACAGGCGCACACCCGGGGCAGAGCCTCACGCCCAATCTCGATACCCTCGCGCGGCATGCACGTGTGTATAGACGATACTTCGCCAATGGCACGCGCAGCGTGGAGTCGCTACCTGCCTTGCTCAACAGTATGCCCGACATCTTCAGCCGCCCCACGATCGGCTCCCATTTCATGCGCAATACCCATTATGGCTTGCCCATGATGCTCAAAGAGCGTGGGTATAGTTCGGCTTTCTTTTGTGGTTCACGCAATGGCACGATGGGCTTTGACAAGTATGCAACGGTCTCTGGGATCGACAAATACCATGGTATGAATGAGTACCCTTATGCCGAGCGGGATTTTGATGGCTATTGGGGATGTGCCGACCTGCCCTATTTGCAATGGGTTGCCAAGCAGCAAGATGCGATGCATGAGCCCTTTTTGTCGGTCTTTTTTTCAATTTCCAACCATCACCCCTTCAACCTGCCCCGCAACGATACTGAAGACATCGCAGCCAAGCCGCTGGGCAAGATGGCCAAGACGGTGATGTACACCGATCGCGCGCTCGGTGAGTATTTCAAACGGGTGAGCAAGGAACCTTGGTACAAAAACACCGTGTTTGTGCTCACCGGGGATCACTGTTTCCATGAGCAGAGTGATCCCGGCCGCAGTTTTATGGAAAATTTCCATGTCCCGCTGTTTCTGATCGGGCCGGGTATCGCACCTGGATTTGACGACCGCATCGGGCAACACGTTGCAGTCATGCCCACGCTCATACAGCACATGCGCCTGCGCACGCTGCACGCGAGCACGGGAGTATCACTTTTTGACGATGCCGGCGCCACGCCGTTTGCGATCAACAATTTGATGGATGTGGCCTCGTTTGCACAGGGCGATCTGGCTTTGAGCACGAGTTTTGAGCGCATACAGGCGCTCTGTCGCTTTGATGAAGGCCGCTGGCGCGAAGTGCTCGATGCCCGTGACGTGCCGTTGGAGCGTCGCTTGGAATTGGAGTACAAAGTGCGTTGCATGTTTCAGGTGCTGCACAATGTGCGCATAGCCAATAAATTGCATTATTGGCGTGCCATGCCGCTGAGTCAGTCCGATTGAGTATCTTTGCTGGCATATCTGGCCACCGTAGCTAGGCGGTAGAATTGGATGCGTATGAAAACAATGTTTGTGATCAACCCGATCTCGGGAAAGGGGAGGCGCCGCAAACCAGAAAAGACGATGGAGAAGATTCGGCATGCCTATACCAAGGCTGGCGCAGACTTCGAGATACGTCTCTGGGACCGTCCCGACCGCATCGATGAGATCATCGGTGATGCCATCGCGCAAGGTTTTGATGTCGTGGTGGCTGCTGGCGGCGACGGCACGATCAATGAGATCGGCCATCGGCTGGTCGGCACGCAGGTCGCCCTCGGGGTGATCCCGCTCGGCAGCGGCAATGGCTTTGCACGCCATCTCGGCTACAGCCGACGCATCAACAAGGCTTTGGCACAACTGCTCACGGCGCAGACCATCGAGATCGACACGGGCGATTTTGGCGGCATCCCTTTCATGAACAATGCTGGGATCGGCATTGATGCCGAGGTGGCCCGCGCCTTCAAGGCTACCAAGACGAGGGGCTTGCACAACTATGCCCGGCTGGGTGCGCATGCATTTTTCACGTTCAAGACCTTTGGCGTCAAACTTGTGGTCGATGGCAAGCGGGAATATATCTGGGAAAACTTGATGTTTATCGATATCACCAATGGCTCGCAATGGGGTGGTGGCGCGATGGTCGCTCCACTCTCGACCATCTCAGATGGTTTTTTGGAGGCAGTGGTGTGGGAAAAATCCACGATTTTTAATCTGCCAAGGCTGGTGAAATTGCTCTTTTTGGGTAAACTCTACCGCCATCCGCACATCAAAATGGTGCGCGGCAAAAAATTTGAAATCACGCGACGTCTAGCGGGTACTGCCCACGTCGATGGCGAGGCGGTGACACTCGGCAAGCGTATCGAGGCACTCATCCATGAAAAAAGCATGAAACTTCTCGTCCCGCGACGCAAGGAGTTGGTATGATGTATTCGCGATTTCGTAGCCCAACAATGGATTTGGAGCTTTTTAATTTGTTCGTGTCGGAGTTGTCTGGGAACTGCTGGGTTCTAGCCGGCCGCCGAATTGTACCATCGTCTATCGTTTCCGTTTGATATAGGCCCTATGCAGCGCAGCGCATCCGCCACGATACCTTCCCAAATTTCGATGGTCGTCCGACCATGGTCGCTACAACGCTATGTATTGAAGGCAGGGCTGCTCATGTTGGGCGGCGATTTTTTGCTGCGGCTTGTCTTTTTGGTGTACAATATGGGCGGCGGCTGGGAGTTTTCTTGGGCGGATGTGCCCATGGCCTTGTTGGTCGGGCTGCGCTTTGACTTGGCGACATTGGCGATTTTCAATGGCCTGATCCTCATTTTGATGGCGTTGCCCTTCAAAGGTGGGCTGCGTGGAACGAAGGTGCTCACCTGGTTACTGCTAGGCCTACATTTGCCTGTGGCCTTGGTCAATGGGGCGGATGTCGTTTATTATGGATTTGCTTCCAAGCGCTTGAGCCACGAGTTTTTCTCTGGTGGGAGAGAGGCAGCCAATTTTGGGACGGCCGAGGTTTTGCCCTATTGGTGGTTGGTGGTGCTGACTTTGATGGTCGTGGCTGGCCAATGGTGGCTCTTGCAGCGCGCGCTACGCAAGGTACAGCCGCAACAGCTTCCATCGTTCAGCGCCAAGTTCGCGTCCTGGTCCTTTCCCTTGGTTTTGGCGGGTTTGCTGTTTTTGGGCTTCAGAGGTGGCTTGCAGACGCGCCCCTTGCGGCCTGCCAATGCATTTGTCACGTCGAGCATTTTCCTGGGCAATGTCTCCCTCAACAGTGCCTATACCATCGTGCAAAGCATGGAAATCGGCAATGAAGAGGAGGTCAATTTCATGCCGATGACAGCTGCCATCGACATCAGTCGCAAGATGGTGCGCAATGATTTTGATGGTTCGTTTGAATCTGAGGATTATCCGCTCCTGCGCAGCACACAATTTGCCGAGCCCGAGCGTCGCTACAATGTCGTGATCCTGATCGTGGAGAGCCTCAATGCCAATAAGTTGGGCTGCATCAATGGCAAACCCTCGCAGGAGAGCCTTACGCCCTGTCTCGACTCCCTCGCCAGTCGCGGTCGGCTCTACACCAATTTTTACTCCAACGGTGCGCGCAGTGTCCAGAGCCTGCCAGCCATCCTCAACTCCACGCCCGACATCTTTGAGCGGCCACTGATCGGCTCTTCTTTTGAGACCAATCAACACTGGGGCATCGGGAATATGCTGTCACACAGGGGTTATCATACAAGTTTTGTCTGTGGCGGCCCCAATGGCACGCTCGGCTTCGATTCATTTTCCAAGGTATCGGGCTTCAATCATTACTATGGTCGCAGCGACTATACTGGCCCGCAGGCCACTGTCGCGAGCAATTGGGGCCTGCACGATCGGCCGACTTTGAAGTGGCTGGCAGATTTGCAGCATGACTTTCCCAAACCCTTCTTGAATGTTTGGTTTTCGATATCCAACCATCATCCTTTTGACTTGCCAACCGATTGCCCCAGCGATATCGCGGGGAGCAAACTCAGCCCGATGGACAAGACCGTGAAATATACCGACTGGGCACTCGGGCAATATTTCGCGCAGGTCATGCGGGAGGATTGGGCTGCCAATACCATTTTTGTCGTGACTGGCGACCACTGTTTTTACTTTGAGAATGATCCCGATCGAGGCGACGTGCAAAATTTTCATGTGCCCTTGTTGCTACTCGGGCCTGGCATCACGCCAGGCACCGATGACCGCACAGGCAGCCATATTGCGATCATGCCTACTTTGATGGAATTGCTGCGGCTCAAGACCCGCTATGCAGGCGTGGGCGTGTCGATGCTGAGTGCACAAAACGAGCCATTTGGCATCACTGGCGTGACAGGAATCGAGACCATGGCGCGGCAACATCAATTTATGGTCTCGACCTTTGAAAAGGTGCTCAACAGCTATCGCTATACCGATGGAAAATGGCCCATGGACGGCGCCTTGCCCACGACACCCGAGGGCAAGGAAATGGGCGTGATGCTCAGGGCTGTCTATCAGGTCTGTAGCTACATGCGCCGCTACAACAAACAAAACCTGCCCAGGGCAATGGAAAATTGAGGCTTGCTGATGGGGTCTTGCAGCCGCCACAGGCGTGGCGTCGCTCAGAGACTTTACAAGCGCGATTTCTGCAAAGACCGTCTGAGGCGTGCATGCAGGGCGTCTTGGTCTTGCTCCAGCGGTCGCTCCCGCAGGAAGATGACCAAAACCAGGAGCAACGCAAAGCCGATCCAATAGGCCGTGAAATCATTGACAGGTACAAGGAGGGGATTCTCGGCCTCGTTTTGGAGGTAAATGGTGCCCATCTTACTTTTGAATACAAAGCTGCGCCAGACCCAGAACTCGGTACACACCACAAGCATGAAGCCAAGTAGAATACGCACAGACTTTGCAAAAAACTTGATGATGAGCATCAATAAAAAAGTCAGGACCATCATCAGCGGAAATGCCAGTTCGGCCAAGATCAATTGATTGTGCTCATAGACAAATGTGCGCTGGTATTGCTCTTTTAATTCCTGGGGCGTATGGCCGACATAATCCTTGTAATTGGCCAGCAGCTCGATCACCCAAAAGGCGAGACCAGCGACCATGACGAGGAGGTATGTGACCAAGCGTGCCATCTATTCTTTGAGCGCTGCTTGTAGCATGAGCAAGTCGTCTGTCATGATAAACTCGGGGCCTTTTTGCACGGCGCGACGGGTATCATTGGAGACTTTGACGCCCCAGATTCCCAGCCAATAGCCTTCGGCATGTGCCTGCCGCACCTGTGCCTCGGTGACTTGCCCATTGCTGATCGCCAAGCCGAGCAAGTGGTCTGTGCGCACGACTTGCATGCCGCGCTCAAAGTCCTCGTCGTCAAAGAGCAGCTTGAGATCAGGTGCCGTCGCGCGCATGGTGCGCAAAAAGCCTGCATCCATCGATTCAATGACCACCCGATCGGCGAGTCCATAGCGGCGGATGCACTGCACGAGCAACTCGCAAAAGGCAGGGTGGCCAGCAGCACCTGCATCGCAGGGACTGTCGTGCTTGGTATTGAGAAAGATGAGCGCATCGTCGTCTGCCCGTGCGACCGCAGCTAGCATGGTGTCGAGCAGCGGCAATGGATAGATTCCATCGAGGGAATTGTGGCGCGTCATGTAGCGACAGCCCTGCAGTTGGGGCCAGCTCTGGTCGCCGATACAGCCCACGCAGGTGGTCTTTTTGTCAAGTGTGCCGTCGTGAAATACCACCAATTGCCCATCGGCGCTCAGTTGCACGTCCATCTCGATGGCATCTGCCCCCTCGCTCAGGGAACGCTCGGCAGCTGCCACAGTATTGGGAGGCATGGTATTGCGGTAGGTTTCAAATCCGCCGCAACCATGCACGATGGTGAGGATCTTGCCTTGCAACAGATTGTGGTCGCTCAGAACCTCGGTATGGGTGCAGGCCTGCATTCCCATACATGCCAATCCAAATAGAATGCGATAGAGGGCCTTGGTGTGCATCTTCAAAATCGATAACCCGCTTTTACCCTGACGAGGCCGCCATAACCTGAAAAATTTTTGCGTCCACCAGCAGCGACAGGATTGGATTCAAGATAACCGCCATAGCCCAGCAATTGCACGACTGTGAATGCGGGTGTGATATGAAACTCCAAGCCGTAATTGAGGTGTACTTCGTGGATGAGACTAGGCCGAGCAGCGACGGCACTGAAAAAGTGCAGTTGATAATCGAGGTTCACGAGGGTCGAAAGCCATTTCTTCGCGGACGGCAGGTGATAATTCAAGCCTGTATTGATGCCCATCGGCCCCTTGCCGGGCAGTCCACGGTTGAGTGTCATGGAAGGGCCGAGATAGGCAGAAAAACTTTGCAGGTGATATTGCCCGACAAGGGCGATGTTCCAGCCCGTATAACTCACCCCGGCTTGCAGGCCCACAGAAAACGCTGATTGCTGCGCCACCAAGGCTGAGGCAGGCAATATGAGCAACACAAACATTAGGCCTAGCAAGCGCATCATTGTGCAAGCTAGGAATTTAGTGGGAATTGTTGGAGAAGCTGGAGTGCTGAGATCGGGCAAACACAATCCAATCGATGCTACCCGTTTGTCGGGCTGCTGCGATCAAATGGGAGCAAGGCTCCACAACAGCGGCTGCAAACCGTTCATCGGGCCTCACGCCTCGGCGCACTCGACCCCGAAAAAATCGGGGCACCGCCCCACAACAGCGGTTGTAAACCGTTCGTCGGGCCTCCCTACAACTTGTGGGGAGGCCCGACGAACGGGAATCGGGCGAAATTTGCGCAATACTCCTCCTGGTCCACAATTGGGTTCCCAAAAACAAAAGGTCGCTGTCCAAGACAGCGACCTTTTGTTGCGGTGATGTGGTGTCTCCTGATCAGTTCCCGAAGACGTAGCGGATCGAGATGGCTCCGCCATCTCCCCAAAAGCCGCTGTAACCAGCGAAATTGAAGCTCGGCTTGTAGTCCAAGCTGAAATTGATGGGGGCGCTGGTGAGGGTGTATTCCAAACCCAAGATACCATCGATGCCTAGAAAAGCGCCGCCGCCATAGTTGTCCCAGTTGCGGTTGCCATTTTTGCCGTTGTAAAAACCGACATGGAGACCGCCACCGAAATAGAGATTGAGGTTCTCAGGGCCTAGCGGAATGTGGTGCTCATACAGGCCCGTCAATATCAGTCCACCCCAGCGGGTGTCGGCGATGAATTCAAGCGCGCCAGCATCGCTGATGTGGTGCTTGAAAGTGATGCCAGGATAATACGAAAGGCGCAAGCCGATCGCGCTCTTGTACTGAGCGTTGGCAGTACCAGCTGACGCTAGGAGCAACAGTGGCAAAATGAGATAGAGGAGGTGTTTTTTCATTGCAAAATCAATATTAATTCCTGCAAAGCTCTAAAAAGAAATGCGCTCAGACAACATGCTTTTGCTCAGGAATAGACTTTTTTTCTGGGCATAGGCTTCGATATGGACGACATTCGCCTGATCTTCAAAAATCTCGGTGAGAATGCGGTTGGTGATTTCTAGCGAAGTCAAGTGTAAGATATCCTTGATTTCCAAGTAACACCACAATGCATCGATCTCGACCTCCTTGCCGACCCAGTCATAAGGCATCGCTTGCTCGTTGACCTTTACGCTCAGGCGATTGCGCAAATAGCCCAAGATCACCTCGTCGGCATGTGTGGCCTCGCGCGGATCGCCGAGGCGCAAATCGTCGCCGCCAAGGGCTAGCACTGAGCGTTCCAAATCATCTGCAAAGATCTTGACCGTGATTTCGAGGGCCTGCGTCTGTGTGTTGTAGGTGATCTGGGTCACAGACACATGGAAGTCGTGACGTAGCACAGCAGCTTTTGCGGTGCCGGCAGCGAGATAGATGGCGGCAAAAAGGAAACAGGCGTATGCGAATTGCTTTCTCATTCGCTCAGTTTATCTCCCTGTACCGCTCTGTCGCATGGGGTTGGGCTCTGGCTGATCACGGTTTTTGTAGATCTGGAACCGTGAGGGCTGCATGGTCGGTGGCCAATTGTTGTTGTTCACATCGACATCGGCGGTTTCTAGAAATGGATCGAGGTGTACCGCTGTGACTTCCTTGGCAAAGGAATAGACCTTGTTGATGACTTTGGAGTCCATTTTCCAGATCTCGGCAGGAATGCGCTCGACCTGCTTGCTACCATCGCTGAATACGAATTCCAAGATGACGGGCATGGGCAGCCCACCGACGTTGGAAAATTGCAGCTCGTAGTAGTTGAGACCGCTGCTGAGGACCTGTCGCTCCTCGTCGGTGAGCTTGGCGACATAGTTTTTGTAGGCATCCTCCATGCCATCACCGACCTTGAGCGGGTCATAGCGATTGTAAAAATCGCGCAATGTGGTGTCTTGGTCGATGAGCGGCTTGGGAATGGAGGTCTTGTTGCGGGTATCGCCGATAAACTGTGGCGCCTTGGCGATGTCGTCGCGGGTGATGGCATTTTCTTTTTCAGGATCACCCGTGTTGATGCGCATCCACTTCACATTGTCGAGCTTGAGATCGACGTGCTCGGTGCCATAAAACCAGCCTCTCCAAAACCAGTCGAGATCGATGGCGCTTGCATCTTCCATGGTCCTGAAAAAGTCGGCGGGCGAGGGGTGTTTGAAGGCCCAGCGGCGGCAATATTCCTTGAATGCAAAATCGAAGAGTTCACGTCCCATGACGGTCTCGCGCAAGATGTTGAGTGCCGTGGCAGGCTTGCCATAGGCATTGTTGCCAAATTGCCAGATGCTCTCGCTATTGGTCATGATGGGCGACATTTGGGTTTTGTCGCCCTTCATGTAATCGACGATCTTGTAGGCCGGCCCACGGCGCGATGGGTAGTTGCGGTCCCATTCCATCTCGGCGAGGTATTGCACAAATGTATTGAGGCCCTCGTCCATCCATGTCCATTGGCGCTCGTCGCTGTTGATGATCATCGGGAAGAAGTTGTGGCCCACCTCATGGATGATCACGGAGATCATGCCATACTTGGTGCGCTCGGTATAGGTGCCATCGGGGTCTGGTCGACCGCCGTTGAAGCAGATCATCGGGTACTCCATGCCGATGTCTTTGGTGTGTACCGAGATCGCGACTGGGTAAGTGTATTCGACGGTATGGGCGGAATAGCTCTGGATGGTGTGGGCGACCACTTTGGTGCTGTATTTTTCCCACAATGGATTGCCCTCCTTGGGATAATAGCTCATGGCCATCACGGTGCGGTTGCCAAACTTCACGCCAATGGCATCCCACATGAATTTGCGAGATGTTGCGAAGGCAAAGTCGCGTACATTGAGGGCGTTGAATTCCCAGGTCTTTTTGCCCTTGGCTTTGTTTTTCTCGGTCTCGCGGGCCTCTTGTTCGGTCACGATCAAGACGGGCGTCGTGGCCGTCTTGGCTTTTGCAAAGCGCTCGCGCTGTGTGGCGGAGAGCACCTTGTCGGCATTTTGCAATTCGCCAGTCGCCCCCACGATATGGTCCTCGGGGACTGTGATTTTGACCTTATAATCCCCAAAAGGCAAGGTGAATTCGCCACGGCCGAGGAATTGCTTGTGTTGCCAACCCTGGATTTCATTGTACACGGCCATGCGGGGAAACCACTGGGCGACGGTATAGATGTAGTTGTTTTCGGCGGGGAAGAATTCCATGCCACCACGGCCGCCGACCTTGTCGCGGTCATTGAGGTTGTGCCACCACTTGATCTGAAAAGAATAGCTCGTATGTGGCTTGAGCGGCTGCGGCAGATCGATGCGCATCATCGTGTGCACGATTGTGTAGGGGAGCGCCTGCCCCTTGTTGTCGTGCACATATTCAAGGCGCATGTCGCCATCGTAGGCGACGTGCAAGCCGGCCATGTCGTCAAAGCTCATTTCATTGTTGAGCGTGCCAGTCTGTAATTTTTTGGTTTCGCTGTCCTTGGCATACAGGTTTTGATCCAGTTGCAGCCAGAGATAGGTGAGCGGGTCGGGCGAATTGTTCCAATAGGTAATGGTCTCGGTGCCGCGCAGGATTTGCTTGTCGTCGTCGATCTCGACGTCGATGACGTAATCGGCCTTTTGCTGATAGTATTCATGCCCAGGTGCGCCCGAGGCCGTGCGGTAGGCATTGGGCGTGGGCAGCTCCTGCTGGAGTTGCTTGAACTTGGTCATGTCGTCATAGACTTGGGCACTGGCAGTGCCAAAGTCTATGACGATCAGTGCCGCCAGCAAAAGTTGTTTTGAATTCATTCCAAAATGCTTTGTAAAACAAGGCAAAACTAACCCTTTTTTGGAAAAAGAGGGGGGTGGGAGTTGCTCAATGTGTGGGGTGAACGAATTCGGAGACCATCGTGGCGTCACAGCAGCTGCACACGCGCCACGATCATCCAAGCCGCCAAGACCGCCGCCAAGACCGAAATGGCCACGCGCCACCAGCGGTCGCGCAGGCTCAGCACATTGACTGCGACGTAGGCAATGCCCAAGATCGCAGTCACAATGAGCAATTGCCCGATTTCGATGCCGCAGTTGAACCACAACAGCGGCTGTACAATCTGTCCGCCACTGCCCAAAAGACTTCTGAAATAGCTACTGAAACCCATGCCATGCACCAAGCCAAAGACCAGCGCCAAGGTGTAGCGTAGCCAGAGTGCCTTGCGCTGCCCGGTAGGAGGCAGTAGCAGATTGCCAAGGGCTGTTCCCAAAATCGTGACCGGGATGAGCAATTCGATCCAATCTTGGGGCACATGCACGACCTCCAGCGCGGTGAGCGCCAATGTGAGCGAATGCCCGATGGTAAATGCGGTCACCAAGACCAGCACCTTTCGCCAGTCTTTCAAAAAATAGCCCGCGACCAAGGCCAGCAAAAAGAGCATGTGGTCATAGCCTTGCCAGTCGGTGATGTGGGCAAATCCAAGACGCAGGTACAATTCCATTTCAGACATGGGATGCAGATTGTAAATCAAATGGCTGGGGCGGGACCGCAAGGGTCAAAGGGCTTTTCCAACAAGATTTTTTTTGTTTTCCGCGATGTGGAGACGCCGTTGATCACCTTGTAGATGGCATGGGAAACTTCCCTGGAACCCAACTCATAGCCATAGATGTATTCCACCCGTCCAGCAGCATCATAATTTGTATAAATGCCCTCCATGTCATCTTGGAATACATAATGATACTCCCAAATCTCGGGAGCCCTCATGCGATAAGCCCTGCTGATCGCATGGCATTCCAATCCCTTGCGGTCATGGAACTCCTTGATTTCATGGCTTGGAAACCATGTGAAAGTGCGAATGGCGATGCGCCCAGATTCATCCATCTCAACTTCATGTTCTGTACCGCTGCTGTCCATCTGCACAACGATCGTACGCTCCAATTTCCCATCCCAGGTGTAGTCATAGGTGTTTTGGGCATTTGACCGCAACTTGCATTGATAGTTGATGCTTTGAAAAGGGAATAACTCCTTGTGGGTTTTGTGGATGTGGAGCACAAATGGTGCGGACTCTACGATCTGGGGGGCATTGCGCATGCCTGACAGGCTGTTTAAGCTGTCACCGATCGGATTGCCCGAGCGGTCATAGATGAGCACGAGCTTGTATTGCCCTGCAAACATGGGCGCTGGAAGGGCGTGGTGGCTCTCAATGGTCTTGTAAAAGCGTGGGTAATCGTTCAGATTGGCCGAAAATACAATTTGCTCGCCGGGAGCGAGGAGTTTCAATTGCGGTCCCACCAGTGTCGTGTGCAAGAGCTGGATCGCGCGCGACTCCTCCCAGCGCAATTCTGGATTGGCGCTGCCGGCATCATAGATTTTGTAGTAATAATTCTTGAGATAACCATTTTGGCCATTGGTGGTCAGAATGGGAATCGTCTGGCTGGGATCCACATTCTTGAGGGTCACGTTGAGCATGATCGGTTCACCCTCCTCGACCACGGGGTAGGCTTGGGCGATGGTGATCGATAGGGGGGTGTGGTCGCTGGGGGTGCCAATTTGACCCGAAACCTGCGATACAAACAGCAATGTCAAGGTCGCGAAAAGATGTGCCTGGCGTAGCGAGGCACGCATTTTCTGGAAGGCGTCGTGGTTGCTTGCTTGGTTTTGCCGCAAGGTCCTCAACGCTTTACCGTGATGGCGTAGGGGTCGCTCGACAGCTCTGGCTTGAAGCCGGGTAGGAGCGCGCGTGTATGGATATCGATGGCGGTGAGATACCCATTGCGGCCACCACAGCTGCTGGTATGGTGAGGGGCAGGGCCATTGACGTTCACATTGCGGTTGGTGACCACGATGAGACCCGAGTCCTCATCGAGGGCGATGCCATGTGGTTGGTAGCCTGTGTAGATCGACTTGACCAGCGTATTGGTATTGTAGTCGATGATGGCGACCGAGCCATGTTGGTTGGTGTTGGCTGGAAAGGTCGTGACATCTTCCATGCAGGTCACATACAGGTGACCGGTCGTGGGCGACAAGGCAAACTCGACGGGATCATCGCCGACATTGATCACTTGGAGCAGGGTATTGTTTACGCTCTCATACACACGCACCTCGTTGGCACTCTGGCAAGTCACAAAATATTTGGAGCCATCGGGTACGAAAATGACCTCGTGTGGGCGGAGTTGTGTGGCCCCATTGTGAGCTGGCACGCCTTGTAGCAGGTCGATGGGCTCGACGCTGGGATTGTGGCCCTGGTCATCGTAGTCGAGCATGATGAGGCTGCTCTCGTCTTGCTTGGTGAGGTAAAACCGCCGCAAAGTCGGGTGCGCGGCCGAGCCGTGGATCTGCCCGCCTAGATTGATCGCCTCCGTCATGACATCCTGCTGCAAATCCACCAAGGCGACGTCGATACTGCCCGGCTGTACATATGACACCACGATGCCAAATTTGCCGTCGGTCGAGATCGTGAAGGTATTCCAATCGCCATCGCCGATCTCTATTTGGCCGACCTTCTCATCTGTAAGGGTGCTGTATTTCTCGATGTAGTTGTTCTGGAACAAGAAGATGGTGTACCAAAATTTCCCATCCTTGGAAATCTTGATATTGTGCGGGCTTTCCGACGTGCCATCGATCGCGCCGACTTGGATATAACGCATGATCTGCTTGGTCTCGGCATCGAAGACAGCGACGAGGTCACAGCCTTGATTGGCGACATACCATTTGCGGCGATTGGCAAGGGGCGGGAAGCGCTCTTCGCCCTTGATATTGCGTGCGCCATCTGCGATCCACTGCTTGAGCATTGCATACTCGGTGGCATTGAGCGTGAGGCCGCCAATGGGCATCGTGGGATTGAAAGTGACGCCACGCGCGGGATCGGTATTGACCGAGTACAATAGATAACTCTGATTGGGCGCATAAGGGATCACCGCCGAGCCGCCGCGACTACCTTTGAAAAGACTTTCCCAAGTTTCGAGATTGAGCCCTGCAGCTGCCTCGGCGCTTTGCGTTGTATGGCAACCGCTTGTGGCGCAGCGAAACCGTGTGATCTCGGCCACAGCGTCGGGGTATCCATGATCCTTGTCGGTCAATTTATCCCATGTGCAACCACACAACAGCAAACAACACAACCATGCATACCTTTTCATAGTGACCGCATCTGCGTGTTTATTCTGTGACCGCGACGTTTACCTTTTTGTCTTCGTCTTTGGCAAGGACGACTGGCAAGCCACCTTTCACGGATTGAATGATCGTGGAGTCATAGCCGAAACCGTAGAGGTAATAGTTGCCTTTTTTCAGGTTCTTGATGACATAGTCGCCATTGCGGTCGGCAACGACACTCGCATCAAAATCGGTGAGGGTCGTCCCGGGCAGTTCCTTTGCACCAAAATTGATATAGACCGTTGCAAATGGGATAGGTGCCGAGTGGTGCAATACCGTGCCGCTGATGCTGGCATTGCCTTCAAAGCCCTCGTTGTTGCAGGCAGAGACTGCCAAAAGGAAGAGCAGAGAGGCCAACAAGGCCACAGAATAGGTTTTCATGCGTTTCATCTTACCAGGTCATACTTTAGAATCCTTCAAGCTCCGAAGATAAGTACAAAAGCCACAATTAGGAAGGTGCAGCCAAGCCTGCAACCAATTTTGTCGGCATGGCGATATCGCGAAAAGGGCCACAAACTGCGGCATCTTACACTTTTGATCCAACATCCCAAATCCCACAACACAACAAAGAAGCGGGAGCCACCAGCTCCCAACAACAAAGAAGCGGGAGCCACCGGCTCACAACAACAATAGAAGCGGGAGCCACCGGCTCCCACGCTGACGGAATAGTGAGCCTCCGGCTCACGAACACAATACCGACCAGATGTATCCAACACCCAAATCTCCCGGTCGCATAACAAATCCAGCAATAGAAGCGCAACACCTGCCAGAATTCCCATACCCCCAAATCTCTAGGTGTACGACAAATTCGGTAGCCCTTCAATTCGTGAGCCAGAGGCTCAATGTTCGCTCAGCGGTGGAGCCAGAGGCTCCCGCTTCAAATTGCCGACCAGAATTCCCATACCCCCAAATCTCTGGGTGTACGACAAATTCGGCAGCCCTTCAATTCGTGAGCCAGAGGCTCAATGTTCGCTCAGCGGTGGAGCCGGAGGCTCCCGCTTCAAATTGCCGACCAGAATTCCCATACCCCAAATCTCTGGGTGAACGACAAATTCGGTAAGTAAATCAATTCGCGAGCCAGAGGCTCACGATTCCGTCAGCGTTGGAGCCGGAGGCTCCCGCTTCTATTGGCGAATTTGTCGTACACCCTTCAAATTGCCGACCAGCCTTCATCCAGCATTTTTCGTTACATTGCAGACTCCTCGTTTTGAAAGGTTTTCTGCTATGCAACATCGTTTCTTCATTTTTTGCGTCGTGTTCAGCTTGCTCAGCGCCGCTGCCCTGAGCGGGCAGCAGTCGCAAGCTTCGATCCACCAGCGTCAAGCTGAGTTTTATGGCCAAATGGACATGAAAACAGAGGCGGAGTGGGATGCCTTCCATCAGCGCAAAGGCAGGCAGCCTGTGGAGCGCATCACGAGCTGCAACCTCACGCGGAGCGTCTATGGCTGGTATCCCTACTGGATGGGGACAAGCTATGCCGGATATGATTTCAGCAAGCTCAGTACGTTCAGTTATTTCTCCTACGAAATGGTGCCGAGTACCGGCCGTTATTCGTCGATTCATAGCTGGCGCACCACCAATAGCATTCCCCTTGCACATGCAGCAGGCTGCCGGGTCGAGCTCAGCGTCACCAATTTTGGATCTGCCAACAATACCACCTTTCTCACCAGTGCGCTGGCCAAGCAGACCTTTATCGACTCGATCATCTCCCTGCTGCAATTGCGCAATGCCGATGGGGTGAATATCGACTTTGAGGGCCTGCCCGCCAGCCAACGCAACAATTTCAGTGCCTTCATGCAGTCGCTGAGCACACAGCTCAAGGCGGCGATCCCCGGTGCCTCGGTGTCGATGGCATTGTATGCCGTCGATTGGAGCAATGTCTTTGACATCACTGCCCTCAACCCCTGGGTCGATCAGTTTGTGATCATGGGTTATGACTATTATTACTCAGGCAGTGCACAAGCTGGACCCAATTCACCGCTCTACAGCGGCTCGCTGTGGGCGCCTTACAACCTCACAAAATCGGTCTTGTATTACCTCGGCCAGGGGGTCACGCCCTCCAAATTGCTTTGTGGGTTGCCATATTATGGCGAGGAATGGAATACTGCGGGCAGCACATACCCCAGCACCAATACAGGACATATCGCGGCGAGGCTCTACAACTATGTGCGCAACAATTATGATGGCGTGTATCCCAAAACTTGGGATGCACATAGTCAGACACCCGTCTATATCTATCAAAGTGCGGGATTGTGGCGGCAAAGCTGGTCGGAGGATGTGCGCAGCATGGCAGAGAAATTTGACCTCGTGCATCATCGCAATATCGGCGGCATTGGCATCTGGGCATTGGGATATGACGATGGCTACCAGGACTTTTGGAACCTCATCGAGCAGAAATTCACCGACTGCGGCCCCGATGTTTGTGCCGATACCCTCTGGGATACAGGTGGCCCGATGGGCAACTACGCCAACAATGAAAACAATAAATTCACCATCTCCTCGCCCAATGGAGAACAAGTGCGGGCCGACTTCATTGCCTTCAACTTGGAAGCCAATTTCGATTACATGTATATCTATGACGGCAGCTCGACCGCTGCGCCCCTGATCGGGCAATACACAGGCACGACGATACCACCATCGGCTTTGAGCACGGGTACCGCCCTCACATTCAGGTTCACCAGCGACGGCGCGACCGTCGCCAGCGGCTATCAACTCAAATGGAGCTGCCAAGGCAATCCCATGTATGGTGATACCATTCGCCTCAATCACAACCAAGTCGGCAACATCGATTGCGGGCGGCCCTACCATGTCTTCTACGACAGCGACGCGGGCGCACTCGGCAATTATCTCAACAATGAGAAAAATACCATGACCTTTTGCACATCCGACCCCACCAAATCTGTGCGCCTGAGCTTTGACATGCTCACGGCCCCCGTCCAGCTGGATTTGGTTTCCAGCACCGTGGGCAACGATTACCTCTGGGTATGGGATGGCGCAGATACCACTGCCAATGTGAAGGCGCTGTACACGGGCACCACGAGCGCCTATCCACAGCCGGGCACGGTGATCTCGCGTGGGCAATGCCTCACGACGCGCTTGCAGAGCGACGCAACCTCGACCGCGACAGGCTTCAAGGCGACCTTGCGCTGCGTGAATCGGCCGACGGTGAATCCAACACTGAATGCGAGCACTGCGAGTCAGCTCACATTCTACGATACGGGTGGCGCTGGCGCAAATTACAGCAACAACCAGAGTTATGTGACGACCTATTGCCCGACGGCTGCGGCCACGAGCGCAGGTGAAGTGATTTGGGCGGTGTTTGGCGCGATCGGCATCGAGCAAAATTACGATTACCTCCAAGTCTATGATGGCAATAGCACCGCAGCCCGCCTCATCGCCACCTATACGGGCAACGTGAGCAATGCCAATGACCTCCAAACCATCAAAGCGACCATCGCCAATGCCACAGGCTGTCTCACATTTGAGTTTTCCTCAGATGGCGGCACCACGGCGAGTGGTTGGGCAGCCACGATGCGCTCGGGGGCAGCCCGCAAAAACTATGGCAGCAATGCATGCAGTGCAGCCACGCTCATCAATGCCTCGGGTGTAAGCTATGCAGGCAGCACGACCCTGGCCACGGGCAAGCCCACGACCGAGGACCCCAACCTCAATGTGCAGCTCCTCACACTCCCGCAATGCTCGGGTGTGAATGCCATCACCCGCCTGGAAAACACCGTGTGGTACAAATTCTCGACGCCATCGACACTCTGCCCCAATGCGCAGATCGACATGATGCTGGAGAATATTTCTTGCCAAAATTCGATCCCCGGCGGCAACGGCGCGCAGCTCGCCATCTACCAAGTTCCGACCTGCCAGACTGGTGCGGGCTGGGGTACGCCCGTCTATTGCGCCGACAAGATGCTGGCTAGCGTACCCGTGAATATTGCGCCCCTGTTGATGCCTTCGCAGACCTATTATGTCATGGTCGATGGCTTTGCAGGGCAGCACTGCAACCTCGACCTGATCCTCACCGGCAATATTAATGGCTGCATCTTGCCCATCGAAATGCTCACGTTTCAAGGCGCTGAAGCCGACGGATTTGTACAGCTCGACTGGCAGACGCAGTCCGAGCAAAACAACGTGGGCTTTTATGTGCAGCGCATGCAAGGCGATGCACAGCAATTTGATGAAATCGGATTTGTAGCAGCTGCGCCCAATGCAAACGGCGACGGCAGTTACCTGTTTACAGATCCCGCCTACAGCCGCAATATGGTGAACTATTACCGCCTGCGGCAGCTCGACAGCAATGGCAACAGCCATTTTCACCGCGTGATCGAGGTGCGCACGGGAGGTGCGAGCGATCTGGCAGCCCCGATGTTGTTTCCCAATCCGTTTCAGGATGCGGTCACGATTCGGTTTGCAGCTGTGGGGGCGGATGCAGGCGGCGTGGAATTGTATGATGTGAATGGGCGTAGGGTTTTTGTGGAGACCTGGGCTACTGGGCAGCAGCCTGAGGACTTGGTGCTCAATACCAAGGCGCTGGCACCGAGTGTTTACATGTACCGCATAGTTGTCGGCAAGCAAGTGTATGCTGGGAAATTGATGCGGGAATGAGTCTGTCCCGATAATTCTGTACAACTTGCAGTCGTGAAAACCCTCACTCCAAATATGAAAAAGTCCATTCGCCTCGTCGTTGCGCTCCTGCTCGCACTCACACTTCACCCGCGCACTTGCGTCGCTTGGTGGGATACCGGCCACATGGTCGTCGCGCAGATTGCCTATGACGAGCTCAAGCCCGATGCCCGCAAATGGGCCGATGGATTGATCGCCACCGTGACCGCCAACTATCCCGCAACGCACAATTTTGTGGAGGCATCGGCATGGCCCGATGACCTGAAAGGCCACGGCGTCACCGCCTACAATACCTGGCATTATACCAACATCCCCTTGAACGATGACGGTGTCGCGGTCGCTTGTGAAGCGACCCCGGCGATCGATGTGGTGTGGGCGATCGGGCAAGCGCGGGCAATCTTGGGCAATGCCAAAGCGATGCCATTTGAAAAAGGCGAATTCCTCGCCTTTTTGATCCACTTCGTCGGCGACCTGCATCAACCGCTGCACAGCACGAGCATGTACACCAATGCGCTGCCCGGCGGCGACCAAGGCGGCAACCAATTTGCGCTCAAAGACAGCGTGCATTCCAATCTGCACAAACTCTGGGACGATGGCTGCGGCTATTTTGATGCATTTGGCAAAGTCGATCGCAGCAAAGGTCCTGATGCTTGGAAAGGCATCGTCAAGGACATCGCCAAAGCGGTGACCAAAGCTTGCCCAGCGAGCAGCCTTGTCGGCTTGGAGCAATTGGATCCCGCATTTTGGGCGCTTGAGAGCCACAATTATGCTGTGGGCAATGGCTACAAAGGCCCGCAAAGCGCCGAAGGCGCCCGCAAAGCCATCCTCAAACCCAACGATACACCATCGACCTATTACCTGCAAGCCGCCCAAAAGATCGTCGAAATGCGCGTCGCAGCAGCGGGCTATCGGCTCGGAATGATCTTGAATGGCTTGTTTGATGCTTTGGGCGGGAAGTAGGCGATGCGGCGGGGGCTAACTGCGTGGGATGGCTTTTGTCGGCGTGGGAGCAGTCTTGAAAGTATCAGTGGCTTAGCTCCGGCATGTCGTGATGGCACCTTTTTGAGCGATACGCACTGCCACCGCAGTTTGTGATGAGTAGTAGCCCTGAAAAGGATTCACATAGCCAGCTTTGTTGTGAGGGGCTAAGCCCCAAAACCTCGATCCACCGCGTAGTGTCTTGTCCCGGATGCAAGGTGTCGCCCTTGTAGTGCAAGCCATAGTCGTCGATGCGCAGCACAGAGGGATGGGCTTTTTGCCCATGCCCGGAGACAAAGGCGAGCAGCAAGCCCAATAACAGCGAGGCGAAGCGATGGCGGGTGGCT
>JANORP010000492.1:0-13267 GCA_031415375.1 Bacteroidota bacterium
TGGCGCCGCTTGAGGTTCCTTTTATCGGCCCAGTCAATACCGACCAATGGGACGGCTACCAAGCCGAGCGGCAGCGGGTGTATGACAGCATCCTCACCAAGCAGATCACCAATGTCGTCGTGCTCACAGGTGACATTCACACCGCCTGGGCCAACGATCTCCCCACCGCCAATTACAATGCAACGACTGGGGCCGGGTCGGTTGGCGTCGAGTTTGTCTGCACCAGTATCACATCCACCAATTCTGTTGTGAATGTGCCCACGACAGTGATCAGCAGCTTCAATCCGCATATCAAATATTTGAATCTCAGCGACCATGGTTATTTTGTCCTCGATGTGAATCGGCAGCGTGCACAGGCCGATTTTTGGAAGATTGTCAATATCACAAATGCCAACCAATATGGGCAGACCCTGAATGACTCCTGGTATTGCGCCGACACCACTGCGCACTTGCAACATGCGGCCGACAGCAGCCATGCCTCGGTGGGCGTGCACGCGATTGCGCCACCCAAATTTCCACCCAACCTGCCGATTGCCGTCGATGATCCCACGACAACCGATGGCCTTGTGGCCCTGCTGGGCGGTTACCCCAATCCGTTTCACACTGACTTCATGCTCAAGTATTATCTGCATCAACCCGCCAAGGTGAGCCTGCGTTTGATCGACCTCCATGGCCGGGTCATCGAGCGGCGCAACCTTGGGCACGAGGGTTCAGGACTGCACATTGCCGACTTTGAGCAAGGTAACCTCGCAAACGGTATTTATGTGGTGGAATTGTCGGTGAATGGCCGCATCGCAACACAACGTATGATCAAATATTAAATCATGGAAACGATCGATGTCGAAAAAGTAATTGCTTCGGCGCCAGTTTGGTACCATGGCTACATTCGTGCCGTCGGCGACCTGAGCCTGCTCGATCAATTGCGCGATCAGATCGCAGAAGCTGAGGTGCTATTTGGCAAGCAGTTTATTGAAAAGGCGCATCACCGCTATGCGCCTGCGAAATGGACGCCTTGCGAGATGCTCGGCCACCTGGTCGATGCGGAGCGCATTTTTACGTACCGTGCACTTCGATTTGCCCGCAAAGACGAGACGCCATTGCCCGGTTTTGAGGAGGATGATTATGTTGCAGCAGCGAATGCTGATGCGCGGTCGATTGACAGCTTGCTGGAGGAATTTGCGAGCGTGCGGCAAGCAACAATTACGCTATACCGCTCGCTCAGCGAGGCGGATAAATGGCGGGGCGGTCTGAGCAATGGGAATCCGATCTCGGTATATGCATTGTTCTATTCAACGGTTGGGCATTTCAATCATCATGTGGGGGTTTTGGTGGAGCGATATTGAGGGCTTTTCTTGGGGGCGGGGCCGTTAGCTAGCAGTTGTCTTGCTCGTCGCTGCAACAACAGCAACTTGCCCTACCTTGATTCATGGACTGAGTTTCCTTAATTTTGCACAAAGAATCAGTCATGATCATTGCCAACCCTATCTATGACGTCGTTTTCAAATTCCTGATGGAAGATGAGCGAATTGCAAAGTTCTTCATTGGGACCTTGTTGAACGAGGTTGTGGAAGATGTGGTGGTCAAACCGCAGGAATACACTTATCGCGATGAGGATGGAGCTGGCTTTACGATCTTCAGGTTGGATTTCGTTGCGACTGTCAAAACCGACGGAGGATCCTATAAAAAAGTGCTTGTTGAGATTCAGAAGGCCCGTGACGAGATCGATTTGATGCGTTTTCGTCGGTACTTAGCCGAGCAGTACAAGAAGCAAGATGAGATCGAAGGAAAAAAAGTAACCCTGCCGATTGTTACAATCTACTTGCTTGGCTTCAAATTGCCAGAGATCAAGGCTAGTGTAATCAAAGTCAATCGACAATACATCGACCTGCTTTCGCATGAGGTGCTTACGCAAAGGAGCGAGTTTATCGAAAAGCTCTCGCATGACTGCTATGTGGTGCAGCTGCGCCGCATCAAAGGGAGGGTGCAAACGAAGCTAGAAAAGCTGCTCAGTGTGTTTGAACAAGCATATTTTGTCGATGAATATGGTATCGTCAAGGAATATCTCCTGGAAACTGAGGATGCCGATCTGAAACATATCCTTGAGAAATTGCACTACGCGGGCACCGAACCAACCGAGCGCAAAAAGATCGAGGACGAGCAAGAAGCCTACAGGGTGCTGGAGGTATTTCTCGCAGCCAAGACGCGGAAAATGGAAGCTAAGATCGAGGAACAACAGCAGGCACTTGCAGCGAAGGATAATACCATTGCTGAGAAGGACAGCACTATTGCCGAGAAGGACAGGGCATTGGATGAAAGTGCAAAATTGATCGAGGAGCTCAAACGGAAGTTGAGCGGTATGTGATCCTTTAGGTTCCGTTCATTCTTCAGGAAACCGAAAGCCATTCAAGAACATTTCTTGGACATTGAAGATGGGGTAATCCTCTTGGCCGTATAGCATGAGTACCGCGAGGAAATCGCCGTCGCACCAAGACTTGACCGCGTAGTGAAGGCCGTCGCTATCTTCCCAGTAATCAATTACTCCGGCAGCTTTGGCAGCGCTCTCCAGCGTATGCCCTAGCCCGTAACCTGCAGCGCCTGTGATTGCAAACTGTTTCTGGAGGAAGTCCAGGTAACTAGTTATCATGTCGTTTTTGGAATCAAGATCGTCGCCGATCGGCTCGCTAAACTTGACGACGATCACTGCAAAGCTGTAGTCGTCTTTGACCAGTTCGGCCGTATAGACTTCCGATTGGTCTTCACTCAAGGTCAATTCAAATTCGCCTGGGTCGCCCGGGAGATAGACTTTGCAACCCGTTTTTGCGATCTCATACTTCGCAAGGCGGGGCACCGTCATTTGTGCCACTAGCACAGTGGCGATGGTGAGGAAGAGAAGGGAAAGGGATAGACGTTTCATAAAATCCGCTGATCGTTTTTTGAAGTAACGTACAATTTCCGTGCAAGGAACAGCTTGTGCCCAAATTTTTTATGAAAAACATCAATTTGGTCCTTGGCAGAAGTCAAAACGACAAATATAAACTAGGATTCTCTTGAACATGGATCCCTCAAAGTGCAAAAAAGAGATTGTGTGATGTGGGCTCCGCGATCTCATTTTGGAATGGCCAACATGGTCAGATGCCTGCTTTGGCTGCGGTGGGTCTCCGCCCTTTGTGAAATTTGTTGTTGCGTGGTTTTCGTCGCGATCACCTTTTGAAATATGCGCCATCTCTTAGAAGGCCAGTTGTTTCATGCAAGATTTGGGCGTCCTGGGTTGGGATTCTGGCTATTGGGCATCTATATTTGCTAGGAATAACGTAATTGTAAATTGGAGTGCATTCTCATTGTTGATGACAGCCTAGGTAGCCGTGCTCTTGCTGCGGATATCGTGATGGAGGAGTGGGCAGATTGCGAGGTACTCACAGCCCCCAATGGCCGAATCGGACTCGAAATAGCATTGAAGCTGATTCCAGACATCATCCTTTTGGATTGGGAGATGCCGGAAATGAGTGGCATTGAGATGCTTTTGGAGCTTCGCAAGCATGCATCGACGCAAGAGACACCTGTGATCATGTGTACAGGTGTACACACGACTTCTGAAAATCTGGAGATAGCTTTCAGGGGTGGGGCAAATGAGTTTCTCAGGAAGCCAATACACCGCACGGAGCTGGTTGCTCGCATTCGCTCCATCCGCACGCAACTGGCCTATTTCCAAGCCAAGTCAAAGGTTGAATTGGAAAACAAGCAGCTACTAGTCGCGGCCAAGGAGCAGGAGTTGCGCTTCAAAAGAAACGAACTGGCATCGATGGTGATCATTTTGGAGCAACGGGACCGCTTTTTGCAGGAAATCCAGCAGCAACTTGTTGTATTGTCCAAGGAATGTGCACCAGGGAACCCCACCCACCGTGAACTGCATGCCGTGATGCGGCGCATCGCGCAGGAACTGGATTCTGAAAAAAATTGGGAGGCGATCAAGGTGCGCATGAATGGCATTCACGCTGATTTTCTTGCACGGCTCACCGAGAGGCATCCCAATCTTACGCGCAACGAACTCAAGCTATGTGCCCTGCTCAAACTCAACTTGAGCACCAAGGAGACGGCTCAGATACTACACATATCTTCAGGAGGGGTGGAAAAAAGCCGTTACCGGCTACGCAAAAAATTGGGTTTGGAACCTGAGGAAAAGATCGAAAACTACATTCATGCCTTGTCAGGCGCTGACTGAGCCTCGAACACTGCCGAGGATACCCGGCCAAGTAGTGCGTCAAACGCTGCGGTGTCATATTGGTCCATTGCTCGCAGCACGAGACATTTCCATTCCTGCACCTCGGGTGACATGCGATCATTGACCTGCTGCAGCAGCCGCTTGATTTTGGAGTTTTCGTAAATCTGCACCTGCTGGAACTCGCACAAGTAGGGTTGCAAGGACCGTGCGATGGCAGGATGGCGATAGCCTGCAAGCTCTACTTTGGCTATGGGTTGAGAGAATTGCGGTGACCCTCGGTGATATGCTGGCAATTGGAGCGTGAATCGGGCACCTGCTCCTGGCGAGCTCTCGATAAAAAGCCTGCCACCATGCTGCTTTACAAATTCATTCACCAACGACAACCCCAGTCCCTTGCCAATCATGCCGTTGGCCCACTCGGCCGCAAGTGCAGTTTGAAGCTCAGCACTCAACCCGGGGCCTTGATCTTCAACGGTGATTTGAATCTTGCCTGCCAGGGGTGCAGCCCAAATCCAAATCTCCCCTCCACGACGAGAAAATTTGACGGCGTTGCCGATCACATTTCTGAGCATCGTGGAGACCATCTGCTGATCGCCCATCGCCCAACAGATCGCGACATGAAGGTGAATTTTGAGCTGCTTGCTCTCTGCCACTGCCCGAAACAGTTCCAGCAAATGCGCAAACATGAGGGTGAGATCTATCGGTTGTGGCTGGAAATGCAATTGCCCCGTTTGAGATTTGGCCCAACTCAGCAAATTTTCAAACAAATAATAAGTCTCTTGGGAGACCGTGTGCAGTATCTGGAGGGAGGCCTGAACTTGGGCTAAATCTTGGCGTTGTAGCTGATGCTGTGCTTGATCTGTGAGTCCCATCAAGGTATGAAAGGGGCTTCTGAGGTCATGTGCAAAAACCGAGATGAGTTTGTCTTTGGATTGAATGAGGACTTTCAAGGCTGCAGCGTCGGCCTTTTGGTGGTCATGTACTCCTTTGAGCTTTGCCAGGAGGTACAAGACAAGGAGACAGAGACCCACAAGCACTGCGGCAACTGAAAGTGCCCAATTGCGATCCTTTTTTACCTGGGCAAATGCAACAAGTTCATGGTCCAATTTCATCTGGAGCATATTGTTTACCAAATCTGCATGGTTGGAGAAAAACGCCAAGCGATCACTTGTCTCGTGTAACTTGGTTTGCGCATGCATGCTTTGCTGGAGCGCTGCGTAAGCCTTGGCGTGTGCGCCGATCTGCGTATAAAACTGAGCAATGTCGTAGGCAATTTCCGCATGCAGCTTGAAGTCATAGGGGATAGCCATGCCGAGGGCCTGCCCAGCGGTCATGTATGCCTGGGCCTGTGCGAACTGTCCCTTTTGAGCGCGTGCATTGCCCTGCATTATTTTCAACCGTGCCAGTTTCGACGATTGAGGGTCTTGTTTCAAATTCAGCCATGTCGCTTCGGCTGCATTTGCAAATTGGATCACGGAGTCGGGCAGTTGCAATGCGCCATAGACGCGCGCCAATCCAAAATAGGCACGCCCCAAAAATACATTGTTGCTTTCATGGTCTGATGGGCGGTCGCACAATCGCTCAAAAACCGACAAACTCTTACCGTAACACCGTTCTGCAGTGCCACAATCGCCCCGCAACAAAGCCAGCTCACCAAGGTTGTCGCAGGCAACGCCGATGCGAAAGGAATCGACCGCCACTGTGCTGATGGCTAGGGCGATCTCGAAATATACCTGGGCGCTGTCGAAGTGGGCGGGAGACTCGCGTGCCAACTCAATGCAGGTATAGCCCAGGTTGGCCAAGATGTTCAAGGGGATTGAATAGTCCTCGTGGTACTGAATTGCCATGGCCAATTGGCTTTCAAAGTACTTCTTGGCGACCTCATTGTAGCCTGCTCTGAAATAGGCTCCTCCGATCTGTCCCAAGATCTGGTAGCCACGATTTGCCAATCCTGCATTGTTCAGGCGCGTCCAAGCCTCCAAGTAGGCTCTGAGTTCCAGATCCAGATTGCGTTTTTCCTTCTGTAGTTCGCCAATCCACTGGAGGGCATCGGCGATCTTCTCGGTTTCTTGGCGTGTATTTGCGATCGCGCGGTACCGCTCCAAGTAATAGAGCGCGCTATCCCTGTCTATGGCTCGCCAAGCTCCCGCCAGTGACCTGGCAAGCATCATTTGTGCAAAAGAATTTTTGGGTGCAGCGGCATAATTGGTCTGCAGTATTGGCAACTGGGATTGTAAAACTGTTGCTGTACAGCAAAAGCAAAGAAGCAGCCAGACTCTACGGCGACGATTGGGGTACATAGCACGATATTGACATCGATTGGATGCAAGATAAGTCAAAGTAACCGCATGCCGCAACTGGCCTGTAGAAATATCGTCAAGAGCCTGCAGTCAGCTTCGTGTGCTTTTTCATAGGATGTGGCTACAATGTAACGGCATGCAGCCGCCCCAATGTCCTTGGGGCGGCTGCGACGATGCTTGTTGCGATCAAGACGCCGAGTTATTCGTTTTGGGGTGTATTGAAGCTATCTTGGGGTAGATCGCCAAGATCAGGTGGTTGTGTAGTCCAGGTGCCAGTAACCATAAAGACGAGGGAGGTCACCTGCCTACCGATGGTGAGCACGCACATTGCCGAGGCTTTGTTGATTTTAGGACGTTGCGTGATGACCTTCCGAATCTTGTTGTTGTACACGGGGGTCATGGAATAATCTGCCTTGTCAAAACCTGTTACGCCCTTCAAGACGCTTTTTCCCCACTCCTCTGGAGACCTCAATTTCCCTTTGGCTTCAGATTCTGCTTTTCGATGGCGCCCCTCCTCCTTCTTGAGCTGTTTGTATTTGGGGTCTTTAGGGTCAACCCTGGATGTCTTTTTCAGTGCACTTTCAGCTCCCTTTTGGCCCTGCTTCATGTCGTCCCAATTTTTTCCCACGCCTTCAAATCCGCCTGTGACGATCGACGCCAATCCAAATACACTGGAAGCCAGCCCTAGGTTTCTGATCGTCTCCGAGCTGTCTGTGCCCTTTTTTTCATCTTTGATTTGGAGGGAATCGCCAGCGATGGCGAGCACACCCGATACCGCACCTAGTGCGCTAGAGGCAACTCCTACGGCCGCCATCACGCTCAAGCTTGCACCTCCTGTAAAAATGGCCATGCCGATAGCAGCGAGGTCGATCAGTAAAAATGCGATGTCCAAGCCGAGCTGTGTCCCGCTTTTCATGTGACCGCTGGGATCGGTAAAGTTCACGGGATCTCCATTGCAATAGCAGTAGGGATTGAGGCCGCCACCCTGAAAAGGTGAGAAGCTATCCATGGACAAAAAACCCGCTACTTGTGGCATATAGGCACGCTGCCCATTGCCAAGGTGGTAGGCACCGGTGCGCGTATCTCTTAGCTCGCCATTGAACCCAAATCGCAGGCCATTGTCGCCGCCGCCTTGCGGCGTATAGGAAATATGGCGAGCCGCTGCTTGCGTCGTGGCTGTCACGATAGAGGCTTTTTGATCCCGGCCATACAGCGTCCATTGCCCATCGGTGCGTTCCCCTATGGGGGCGTCGCCCATGCGAATGAACTGGGTTTCACCCGAGCCATCATGCTCGCCGATGGCCTGTGCGTTCATATAGTAGCGCGCATGGGTGCCTGTGTGCGTCATGCGCTCAAAGGCATCGTAGCCATAGCGATTGCCATCATGGGTTTTGAGACGTCCAGGCACCGTGTATTCCATCTGCTCATCGCCCATCTCGGTGAGGTTTCCGTCAAGATCATAGCCCATGGCAATCAGTGCCGGGTAGGCATTTGATCCCTCCTGCAGGGTATGCGTGATTGTTTGGAGGCGATGCGCTACATCATTGAATGTGGCGACGTCTTGATCGGAATTGGGAAAATCGGTGGTAAGCGTTTTCAGATTGTCGAGGGGACCGTAGGCAAATTCCTGCTTCGTAAACGCGTTGCCCTGCCCATCGCGGGGCAGCAGGGCGGCATCACTGTAGGCAGTGACCTCAAATGTTTTTAATCTGCGCTTGGCGTCGTAGCAGTAGGATTCGACCATGTTGTCTTCATTTCCTACACCCTGCTTCACGGTTGTGGTGCGGCCTAGGAGCTTGCCTTCACGGTCATAGGTCAGCGCATACGAGACTTCATAGTCTTGGGCGATGGCTTTGATCTTGCGGTTATCTTCCCTTCCGCGATCGTCGTAGTGGATATCTGTCTGCTGCAACAGGGAGCCGCTTACATAGATCGATTCCTGAGAAATGTCACCAAAGGAGTTTTCTTGGATGACCGTGCAAATTGTGCCATCGCGCATCTCAGCGATGCCACCCTGGGCATCGTACTGGAGTTGAATGTTTCGGTCACCCACATTGATTTCGAGCATTTTGCCCAGTACAGTTGCCTTGATCACGGTGCTGGTTTTAGCGAGCTCGTTCACCTTTTGGGTAAATGAGCTTACTTTGCCGACCGACGTATAGCTGTAGGTGAGTGCGTCGTCTCCTGTATTGGCAGCTGCGATTTGGCCGAGTGGTGCAGACACGTCAATGGGGCCGTAGGTAAAAGTGCTATCTGATTGCTTGCTCTCATCGGCCCAACCTGCGAGGTCATTTGCGACCTCGGCACCAAACGTGGCGATGCGGGCGGGGGCATTGCCGAGCTCGGGGATGAGGTCAAACAAAGTCGTCTGCTTGCGTGCATTCACGGCTCGATTGGCCTGCCGCATGCCACCTGCATAGCCAAATTGGGTCTTGATGCCATTGATATCTCGCTCGATCACTCGCTCCAAGCCATCAAATGTCTGCCCACCAACGACATAAGGCGAGACAAGGCTAGCGTCCAATGCTGGATTGGCGAGCAGCGTGATGCTGCTCACAATGGGCCGTGTGCTGGATACTGCGTAGGCATATTCATACTCAAAACCGTCTGATTGTTGAATTTTGGACGGCCTGTCAAAGGCATCATAGCCAGAGATACGTAGGGTATTGTGCTCAGGGGAAGTGACGGAGAGCTTCCTGCCGAAGCCATCATATTCAATCGTCGTTTGCGCAATGACCTCATTTTGCATGTCCAAAAGCTCGGTGCGCACCTCGTCGCCGAAGAGGTTGTAGGTCGAGCGAGCTGCAAAGCGGCTCTCAGTTACGGTCGCTGGTGCATCGAGCTTGTCTCGGCGAATGAGTTGCCGCGTGACTTGGAGCAAAAAGGGGTCGAGGAGCGTCGTATGGATGAGGCCAGTGCTGTCGATGGATTCGGATCGTGCGCCCCAGCTGCCATAGGTGTGTGTGAGCGTCTCTGCATATCGCGTACCCGATTCAATGGCATAGTCAAATCCATGCTCAACCTTCACACGCCCGAGGGAATCATAGGTCTTTTCCGTAATTTTATAATGCTTGCCATCAACGTGTTTGGTGTAGGATTGTCGTTCGTTTTTGGCACCATCATAGACCGTGTGGTCGTCCCGCATTTCTGCTGTATTCCACTCGCGAATGAGCCATCCTGCACCGATCTCGGCAGGTAGATTTGCAAAATCGCTCTCAGGGTCTATGGCTGGCAGGGGAAAGTATGCGTAGGAGGTCGTAGATTCATAGTCGGAGTCTGGGGCGATGCATTTTGTGATCACCCGGCCGACTTTGTCATAGGTGTAAACGGTGCTGATGCCATTGGGATCGGTTTCGCCCATGATCCATTCGTTGCGCCAACACTTGGTCTCCGATCGGCTAGCTGTGCAGCCATCAAACCCAACGATGCTCTCTGTGCGCTTGAGGGTGTGGGCGGCATCATCGAATTCATAGCCATAGGAAAGGGTATAAGCCTTCCCTCCGTAGCTCACGCTTTGTGCCGCGAGCGAGCCGTGCACCAAGGGCGCGGCGCTGCTTTCACCGCTGTAAGTCGATGTGGTGAGCTGGCCATCCTGGTCTTCGGTCGCCAATGCTACAAAGGTGCCACCGTCGATGCCTGCAAGGGATTTGTAGGTGTAACTGCTCACCTTGGATGCGGCAGTACGTGCTGTCGCAGCAGCCACAACAGTGGAGTTTTTGCGGTAGGCACGCATCCCAAAGGGATGTGCGGGGCATGCCAAACCTTCTCCCTCGGCGAGGTAATAGGTATGCTCCTCTAGCGTGCCGTCTGGATTGGCTTTGCGGGTTTCATTGCCACAATCATCAAATTCGCTGGTGAGAATCAGCGTTTTTACATTCCCACCTTCTTGGAGGGTATCTTCCCGCATGTTTTGCAATTCATAGCGAGGATCTTGACCCTCGGCGTTGAGGGTGATTTGATCGTTGCTATAGTAGCCAAACTTAGTGATCCGTTTTTGATCTGGGAATGCGACAAAGCACTGTTCAAGCTCGATGACTTGATGAAATTTGTTGTACTTGTACTTGCTGCTTTTGAGGCCGCTCTCGACGACTGTGTTTTCATAATAGTAGTCTGTTGCCGCAGAATTTGCGAGCGAGTCTGCTGCATCTTCCCAAGTGATGCCCAAGAGTTCATTTCCGAAAAAATTTTTTCCGCTCGGATCCAAGGTATAGGTATTGGAGACTTCCTCTTCTTCGGTGGCATTTCTACGGGTGTACATAGACACGGCTGGGAGGTAGTCTTTCCACGGAAATGAGGGTGGCAGCTTGATTTGATTTTCGTATTCGACGATCTCTACTGCTCCCGAGGCTTGGTGAACCTCCTGGAGCAAATACATTTTGCTGCTGCCTCCATCTTTGAGCGGGATATCCCGATTTTCATAATGAAACGTTGTCTCCAAGTCCCCGCTGTCCTCTGAGAGGGTGATCGACGCGAGTGTATCGTCATTTTCAAACTCCAGACAGAAAGTCTGAGCGACAGGTGTGTTTGGATACAAGACGATGGTGGTCTTGTTGAAGGTATAGTCTGGTGTCGCCTCTACCAAGATGTCGCCTCCAGTGTCAGTGACGCGCACAAGGCGATAGACGCCATAGCCTTCATCCTCTTGTTCAAAATCCAAGCAGCGACCATCTGGGGCAACGATTTTGGAGAGCCATCCTGTATCGTTTTCAACGGTGAGCAGGTATTTTGTTCCATCCTTGGTCAGGATCACGACCGTTTTGTTCCGACCGTCGATGGTACCATATACCTGTACATCTTTGAGTTTGTGACTTGTGGTCCACGGGTAGTCCCTGTTGATCTCAGTTCCCTCATTCCAATCCATGCCACTGGTATCGACCTTGTAAGACCGGCCATCGGGAAAGGTGATCATGTCTGAGTTTCCATCATAGGAGGGTAGCATCATGCTCCATCCCAAACCGAGCATGCGGCTATTGTCGCCACCCATGGTATTGAGTGCGCCAAATGACATTTGTAATGAAAACCGCGCTCCGAAAGTGCGATCACCGATGAGATTGCCAAATGTGATGGCGCTGCTAAAGAAGCAAGTCTGAGGATCTACACTGCCAGATAGGTAGTGGAGGTTGTTGAGGGCACCAGAATATACTTTGTTACCTGAACCCGAGGCTTTAGTTACTTTTTTCATCTTTTTATCGTAGGACTTGAATGATCAGGAAGGTACTTCGGTTCCCATGCCATCTACGAGGTGGGTCGCCGCAGTGATGACGACAGGCATCTTTCCACCGACATTGTCCCAATTGGGTGCATTGTTCCAATCATACTTGTTCCAGTAGATGGTCATTGAGATTTTGTTGCCGCAATTGTCAAATGCATGAAAACTATTCCCATCTGTCGTGAATAAGATGCGACTGCCATTGACATTGTTGTACCGCAGCTTGTATCCATCTTCTTTTCTCACAAACGCCATGGGTATCCCTTGGTCAAAAGCCGCTTTTACAAGCGAAGCTTGGAAGCTATGCGTTTCATTCCACGAGCCACCATCGCAATAAAAGTTGGATGTAGAGCTGCCGCTTCTGTAATCTGTCCCGGGAACAGAGGTATTTTTGTCTGGGGAATAAATACCTATGGTGATCTTTGTTTTGTCACTACTGAAGGTGCCGTCAAAAAATGCTGCCACCCTCGCATCTCCGTCCTCGACACATGTCAGTAGCATATTTGCATCTGCATTGTTAGCTGTGGTGCCTATTGTGATGCCATACTTACCCGATTTTGCAATCCCCAGCAATTTGACAGCTTCGCTCACTGCATCTGCCTTGTAACGCAAGGTGTAGAGCTTGACAAATACGCCCGACGTGCCGCGAGACTCGATGACCTTGATCTCCAAGTTGTCTTTGGAAATAGAGAATGTGTTGAAGCGAAGGGTGACTGAAGAGGTATAGCCTCCGCCCACCTGCAATTTGTACCGTGCCTTCAATTCGACATCTTTGCCAGCGAGGCTGGAGGGTGCGGCCACATAGACCATATAGACCCCGTTAACGGTGAATTTTTTGCGATCTGAAGGAACCTGCCATAGTGTCTCGGGCTTGGTGCCTGTCGGCACGCTCAGGTCATTGATGTATTTGGAACTCGTAGATGTCAATGAGGTCTTCCACCCTGTGCTCTGAATCGGGCTGTTGTTGGTAACTGTCACGATTTCGAAATCGCCAGGGTTGCCATTGTTGAAAAAGGTACTTTTGATGTTATCATCTACAGTTCTAGCAGTCGCAGCCTCGGCCCCCGCCGCAGGAATCTTGACGGGATCATTGGTCTCATATTCGTAAGGCACAAACAAAATGGCCTGCATCGTAGCATTGGCGAAAAGGGTGCCTAGCGTCCCGCCGGAGGCTGTTGTCTTGCCGTTGCGTGTTGCAGAGTTACAGTAGGAAACGTACATCTGCTGCCCAAGTTCGATCGTTGTGTAGAATGCTCGGGTGGCAATATCTTTGGGTTTCATAGCGTTTTAATTAATAGGTAAATAGATAATTGAATTGGTATAAATGGTCACGAAAACCATGGAAAATGCGTGTCCCACAGTCCTCCAAGAGATCAAGACCCCACATGCTAGGTAAGCGCCACAAGTGGATTGGCTGAAAACATATTCCTAAGGAATGTATTTTCATTAACATCCAACATTATGCTAGTCTTTTTGACCTCTGGCCGCGTTGCAGAATTGGCCCGTAGCGCTGCTACGAACCAATTCTGCGCCTTGCCA
>JANORP010000493.1:0-4157 GCA_031415375.1 Bacteroidota bacterium
GTATCGTGAGGCGCTAGATTTCTCCGCTACGTCTTGGTGCATTTGCTTCGGCTCCTTCAGAGCCTTGCAAATCCCCCAAGACTTCGGTCGAAATGACATGGCTTTTTTTGCTACTGTCAAAGTTCCGGATACTCATATAAAGAAATGTTTTGCGGTATTTGCTTGACTTTGCGTCCCTTGGGGTTTATTCTTGAGGGAATACGCAAACAACAGGAGCAGTTATGCCTCACAATAAGACACGTTTAGCCTACCGTTTCGGTTTCAAAATCTTCTTGAACCCCGGTCGTAAATTCGCTACATAATCTTTCTGCGTCGTCGCCGCATACAGCGCAATATGCAAGGCGCGATCACCTTCGAGGTTCATGAACAGCGTGATGCCGCGCTCGGGATAAATGTATTCGCATTGCGGCAATGGCAGCGTGCCGTAGTCCCAATCCAGCCTTGCCTTGGGCTTGCCAAGTGCAATCAGCAAGGAATCAAAAGCCAGCAATTCCGGCCCACGTGATTCAAACAAAATCGGCTTGCTTTCGGCAAAGGACAGCGAGGGATGCTCGTAGCGCTTCAGCTCGAAAAAGAGCTGATAGCCATTCCGAAATGAGGTACCGAGCGGTCGCCGCATCACTTCTTGCCAATCTACAGGCAATGAACCCGTCCATGCCGTCCAATCACAACCTTCGGGAAACCCCTTCCATTCCCGGAAATCGCCTGCCGTGATCATTTGTTTCGCTTTTTCGCAATCCGTCATTTCCATGGATTCAGCCTTTTCTGGGGGAGACATCGTGTAAGCAATTGGAGTCTTGGATGTGTCAGTTGGTGAGGGCCCGGCAGCGGTCGGCACCGAGTCGCAACGCATCAGCGCCGTGACCCATAATATGCCCAAGAAAGCCATTGATTGACGTTTTCGCATGAGGCTCAAGCGTCGCCCATCAATTTAGTCTTGCCCTGGAAATACCCCAATTGGGCATTGTTGATGCCGACAATCCCAACCATACGTTCGGCCTCGGCGTTGGAGGAATAAACGCCTACATCGAGGTCATTCACTCCGGGAATATCTTTCTTGGCATCGAAGAAATCGCCTTCGACCTTGGCCTTGAGGGATTTCAAGGTGCTCGCCGGGAATTTGGCACGCACGTTCATCGTGTAGAAGTCGCAAAATCCTTCCACCAAGGTATGCTGTTTGGCCCCACCCAACTTTTCTGCCCAAGCATTGTAATCGGCGTGGGCGAGGGTATGGATGTATTCGTGAATCGAGACATGAAACAGGGTCCATAGCCGCTTGCGGTTGGCCTCCTTGCTGGAATCTTTGAAGCGTTGGAGGTATTGAATGCCATTCAGCTGCGCGCCTTCCCAACCAGTCTCGAGGTCTAACATGATCTGCACCTTTGGTGATGTGTCGATGAAAGAAGCGATTACAGGAGCCAAGGCCTTGGCTTCCACCGCATCGGAAGGTGTGGCATTGAATTTCTTATTGACAGCTACGCAATTGGCGTCGATCAGGTATTCAACTTTTCCCTTTGCCTTGGTTTTCTTAGCCGCCGGGCTCATGCCTGCATCGATCTTTTCTTCATCGTCCCACTGATCTATCAAATTGACGCCCATTTTGAATTCCGGCCCTTTGGCAAGGTCCCCATACACTTTGTCGGTGACTTCCTTGCCCGCATTGGCTGCCCCTTGCAAATTGCTGTCCTTGTGGAAATTTTTGGCGGGATCCTTGCGCAAATCGACCTTGTCCTCGTAGAGTTCCTTGTGCAAGTGGGAAATTACGCCACCGAGCGCCACCTTGATGGCGGCGGCATATTTTGAGCTGTCCTTGGGGTCGAATTTTGCACCTGCTGCTGATGGTTGGGGTTTGAGAGCGTTGACGGCTGCCTTCCGTTGGTCTGCTGTCAATGTCCTCGTACTCTTGGTTGGATCCTTGGAATCGAAGTCGGCAGCAGCCTCGAGGTAATCTTTGCGAGTGTCAAAGCGCTTGTCGAGGGTCTGGATTGTCGCTTGGTCAAATACGCCTGTCTCGGCGATCTTGGCGTCGTGTTGGAACAACTTGAGGGCTGCGACGGTCTCATCTCCAAAATCCCCATCGACCCCAAAAATGGGCAACTTATAGCCCATATCGATCAAGGCTTGCTGCAATTTCACGACCTTGATGCCACTTGCGCCTTTTTTGATGGTCTCGGTGCCACCCATTATTTTCTTGAGAGCATTGTCGCCATCGAAGCGCGCAGAATTGTCTTTTGTCTCGATTTCAGGACCATGACCTTCCTTTTCTTCGGTTTTGAGCTGGAATGGAGGAGGTGCAAGGGAGCGACCTTGTTGCACCTGCTGTTGCACAGGTGCAACGACTTTGGAGGGAGTTGCGAATTCTGACATGACATTTTAGGGCTTAGAATCTCAAATATACACCATTGTGCAATTTCATATTCATTTTTTTCCTGCAAGCTCGGTACTCTTCTCCCCCACCTTAGTCCTACCATCCTGCAAATTCAGCCAATTCGCCTACTCCCAAAATGCATGGAGTCCAAACCGAAAATCAGTTTGGACTCCATGCACAGACAATTGTCTCACAATTGCTTATTCGACGATCAAGCGTTGGGTGTTCACGACATCGCCCATTTTGACTTGGACGAAGTAGAGACCTTGGGCCAAGTCATCGGTATTGATTTGAAGCTGTTGGGCACCACTCAGGATGCCGTAGTTGCGGGTCGAGAGCTTGCGGCCTTGGAGGTCGGTGAGCGTCACTTCCACGGTGGCGTCGGCGTCGAGGTTGAGGCTCAACCAAGCTGCACCTTGTGTTGGGTTGGGGTACAGGGACACCAATGCGTCTGGGGCATCGGGCTTGCTGATGCCGACAACTGGGGTGCCGGTTACATATCCGTTGGCGATGGCCTCGTCGATGGTGGTCTTGGAACCATTGTCGATTTCACCGAAGTTGTCGATGAGCATGCCCACGATGGCTATCTGTGATTCATCCCAGCCGACAGGCAGGTAAAACTCAAAGTTGAAGGTGTGGGTGCTGCCTACAGTCACGACGGCTGGGAAACCTGTTGCGCCGACAAAGTTGGGGCTCAAGGCGCGGGCGACGTGGTTGTAGTTCATCTGTGCCGCTGGCACGTTGGTGCCGAGGAGTTCAAAACCGCCCATGGGGCCTTGGGCATTGTTGCCGTAGGCATTGGACTGGTTGTAGCCTGTGGTACCAGTGACGCTGTCTTCGGTGAGCACGCAGGCGACACGCCATGTATCGTCTGCTGCACCAGCAAAGTCATAGGTGAGCGAGACACTGAGCATGCGTGACTGTGGATTCCAGGTAGCGCCGTTGGTGAGGGCAGCCGTTGCTGGGACGACCACCTTGGCCAAAAACTCGGTCTCGATGTCGAGTGGGTCCATGTCTGTGCCACGCTCGACCAGCACACTTGGGTACCCTGGGAGAAATGTGCTGAAGACATCGTCGTAAGTGGCAAGTACCATCGGGTCTGCATTGTGTACAGCGATGCCCGCATGGTAGCCATCGTATGCGTCGTGCATGTAGTCCATATAGACGGCGCCACGTGGGCACCATTGGCACCATGTGCCTGTGCCTTCCTCGGTGATGACAACCCTGTCGGCTGCGGCCACGGCAGTGATCGTGACCTGACGTGTGCTGGCATCGTCGGCAGGATCGCCGTCGGCACCTGCACCGTTCACATTGGAAACGGTAGCGACCAAGTTGTTGGTACCGGAGACAAGCGTTGCAGGCGTCGTGAAGGTCACGACTTGGCTGCCTAGGGAGGCGATGTTTACACCGGTGACGGTGCTATTGCCGGGGATACCATTGTAGGTATAACCGATGTTGAAGCTGGTGATCGCGTTTACACCCAGGTTGCGCACGGTAGCTGCAAATGTCCTGCTTTGGCCAACCAGACCATTGACCGGGCCGGGAGCACGGGTCGCAGGGTTGAGCGCGCCGACGCCGACGACAGCTGCATTCACGGTTGGAAGCACGTAAGGCGTGTGGAGGTAGCTCACGTCATCGACCCAAAACTCAGAAAGGCCATTGCCACCGTTGGCGCTGCCATTGCTAGGGTAGATATCGATGGAGGCGATTTTGTTTACCGACTTGGCAAAGCTGCCTACAATGTCGTTGTTGATATAATCATCCCGGACGTTGGTATTGAGATTGATAT
>JANORP010000494.1:0-1504 GCA_031415375.1 Bacteroidota bacterium
GGCCATCAGAATCATGGCCCAGAATCCAAACACGGCCTCCACCTCGCCAAGCAGATGAAACGCGCCCGCATGGTGCGGATGATTGCGCGCAAGGTGGTGAAAGACCGGGGTAGAAAATGTATGCACCACCGCGACGCCAAAGAGGAGAGCAGCAACCAGTTGCAACGTAGTGGGGGCAAGACTTGCCATGAACCTTAGTAGCCTTTCTTCAGAAGGTCTTGACCATCGTCAGCCACCGGTTCCGCTGGCGGCGCTTTGGTCGGATCTGCGGGTTTCACCGAAGCGGCAGGTGCCGGAGCAGCCGGCACTGTCGCAACTGAGGGAGTACCACCGCCCTTGACACGCTTCTCGGTCGGGTGCCAACCGGCGATGGCCAACATGACAAAGAACCCGAGCACGTAACCTACCGCAACGTGCCAGCCACCCTTGAGCCAGGCACCCACTGAGCGCGCCTCCGGGAACTGGTTGGCCAGCGCGACACCGGCGGAAGAACCGAACCAGATCATGGAACCACCAAAGCCCACCGCATAAGCCAGGAAGCCCCAGTCATAGCCCCCTTGTTTGAGCGCCAGCGCCGTCAGTGGAATATTGTCAAAAACAGCGGAAACGAATCCCAGGCCAAGCGCGGTTTGCCAGGATGCGACGGGCAGATGCTCCACTGGCATCATCGAGGCAATCGTCACCAGCGAGAGCAGGAAGGCCGTGCCCTTGAGCGCATCAGGCAACAATGACCACTCTGGCTTGCGCACCGGCGTGGCCAGCAGGATCGCCACCCAAACCGCGGCACCAATGACCGGGAAGTGGTCCAGCACCTGCGGAAACTTGAGGTTGGCCGTGACGTTGGCCCCAATCGCCACAAGCAGGATAAATCCAACAATGCCCAAGCGGGCCCAATCCACATGCATGCCTGGAGGCGAATCCTTGGTGATCGGGTTGTACGCATGTTGCTGGCGCGCGGCGGCGATGCCGAAGAACAGCAGCGCGGTCACGGCGCCCACGTAAGCGCCGAGCACATCGACCGGATTGACACCGTCAATCCACATCATGGTGGTGGTGGTATCGCCGACCACGCTGCCGGAACCACCTGCGTTGGAAGCCGCAACAATCGCTGCCAGGTAACCAATATGCACCTTGCGCCGAAACACTCCGGCGGCAACGGTACCGCCGATCAGGGCGGCCGCAATGTTGTCCAGAAATGCGGACAGCACGAACACCAGGCTCAGCAGGACAAACCCGCCCTTCCAGTCATCGGGCAGATAGTGCGGCAGGATGTCCGGCACCTTGCTATCCTCAAAGTGCTTGGACAGCAGCGCAAAGCCCAGCAGCAGCC
Source organism: Bacteroidota bacterium (assembly GCA_031415375.1). GTDB lineage: Bacteria > Bacteroidota > Bacteroidia > J057 > JADKCL01 > JADKCL01. The sequence continues at coordinate 1,331 of JANORP010000494.1, forward strand.
CGAGCAGGTTGGCCAGCGTCACCCATTCATGGCCCAGGTGGAGAAACAACCCCTCCAAACCGGGGCCCGGCCTGAACCCGGTCACCATCAGTTTGTAAAGGGTGACCACGATCACACCACCCACCGCAATGTTGAAGGTATGGTGGTGAAACAAGGCAATGCCAAGCAGCACGC
>JANORP010000495.1:0-6415 GCA_031415375.1 Bacteroidota bacterium
TTGAGCAGTTGTTCGTCGGCCGCTCTCACACGATGCCGTCGTGGCACGAATGCATCCGAGAGAGGCCGACAAATAGGTTTTTTCCTGTACATTCTGAATCTTTATTCCGGCCAAGGCAGAGGATTCCATTTGTAGGTCAATGTATGATGCAGTGGAATTCTCTTACGACCTTGATCGGGTCCTTTCTTTAGCCTTGTTCTCTGGCCCCGTACACAAATTGTTCATAGCCCGGAATTATGGAATATAGACTTTAGTCATATATATCTGATTTTCATATAAATAAAGTGATTTGCAACCCAGTAGGCTGCCAATCTGGAGGAATTGTTTGCATCAAATGTTCTATTGATTGCGCCCAAGTCACGATTTCTTTGCCTTGCTGCCTACAATTTTGTGGGCAAGACTTTACCAATGGAAATCAATTTTATGGAAGACAAAAGCAATTTACCAGCTAGGGAACTCGCAGTAGGCTCCCCATTCGACGTAGAATCGACGCCCAGCAGCCCAGGAGAATCTGCGAAGGCCGTCTTTGTCAACGTCTGCAAAATCGTGGAAGACAGCGTGGCTTGGTACCAAGCCATGAAACCCGCCAACCGCACCCGTGCCAAGATGATCCGTTTTTGGGTTATTGTCTTGGGAGCGATCTCTGCTTGTATCCCGACACTGGTCGATCTCTTGCCAGCATGGGGAGATAAGGGCCAATATCAAATTCCTGCAAGCGTGACCACAATCTTTTTTGCCATCACAGCCGCCCTACTTGTGATGGACAGATTCTTTGGATATTCATCCAGTTGGATACGGTTCACGATGACGAGTTTGCAGCTGCGGCAATCCTTGCAATCATTTCGGTTGGATTGGGAATTGATTATGGTAGGTTGGAAAGGAGGGGAACCCACGCCCGAGCAGGCCCTCGAAGCCATCGGCCAATGCAAAAACTTCCTGACCAAATGCAACAACCTGATTTTGGAGGAAACGACAACCTGGAAAACGGATTTTGAAAAGGCACTCAAAGAAATCGATGAATCCGCCAAGACCGCACCCGTCGTGCAATCGACTGGCGCCATCAACCTCAAGATCACAAATGGCTCAGATTGCAAGACCGGATGGAAACTCGCAGTCGATGGTGGCACGTTCGAACCAGGAAATGGAAACATGGCTGCCCGTCGCAATCTCGTTCCTGGCATACATGTGATCCGTGTAGAAGGAGAGCTCACTGAAACGATCGACGGGAAACCAACAGCGAAGACTGCGCGCGCCGAGATCGTTTTCAACATCACAGCTGCAACCGTGGCCACCGAAAGCGTAACGCTTACGTAGTCACGGACAATTGACTTTCTGATCAATTTCAATTGCTTCAATGAGTTGAGTCATCACGGCAAGCCTTGTGTGCGGTTTACTTTGTGCAAGGGTTTGGCAATTGACTAGGTCCCAAAAAAAGGAAAATGAATACAATTCCGTTCGCTATGCATCTTACCACTCTAAATATCTTAAAATTATGACCAGAATAAGGCTTGAATTCGAATCGTTGTCGATCTTACGCGACAAGCTGCGGTGGAACATCTACTTTGTCCTAGCTACCGAGCACCCGACGGATCCTGATAAGATGGTACTGACAGTGATGCCAGAACCATTTATCAAAATGGGTCCCAATTCCAAGAATCGGATAGACTTTGTTCCTCAGGGCATCAACACCGATGGAATGATCGTGCTGGAGCGCGAAATGCCAGCTGATGGCACAATTCGCGTGCGTACGTATCTGCGCCATTCGAGGCAATCCACAAGGAATGCTGGAGAAGTCCTTCATGACATCAACAAGGAATTCGGCGATAGCGTGATCGAGACGGTGCTGGGTCTATTTGGCGGAACAACTCCTTGGATCGTCCTTAGCAAGGCAGCATTTGCAATTGTGATCACCATTTTGCGCAAGGTCAATGACCGCGATCTCGGCTTTCTGAGTCTGGACGAGAACTTCACCGATGAATTCTTGGAAAATGGAGAACTCGATCGTTCCGCAAAATTTTCCACGGGCGACGCCGAGCTTGTCTGGACTTGGGCTGTAATCCAATGAAGTAGAGGGCCTACAGGCTCGCACGTCCTCACCACCAATGAAAAATGAACCCCACAAGGTTCATTTTTTATTTCAGAGCATGCTCAAAATCTCAAAACAGCTCAACGACTTCGACCTCAACCCTGCGATTCTTGGCGCGGCCGATTTCGGTGGCCTCATCGCCGATGGGCCTTGCGGCGCCATAGCCGGCTGTTTGCATTTGACGTCCATTCACGCCAGCCTTGAGTAGCCAATCGCGCACACGTGCAGCACGTTTCTCCGAGAGCTCTTTTTTGGTGGCCAAGTTTCCCGTAGCGTCGGTATGTCCACTGATCTCGACCTTCACATTGGGATTGGTTTCGAGGAAATATTTGAGGCGTCGCAGCTCTGGCTCAGACTCTGGCTTGACCTCAAAGCTGCCCGTCTCAAACACAATCAGGTTCAAGATCACCTTGCTTCCCACGCGAATGGGCTCCAAAACAGGCTCGATGCGCAATTCGGGGCCAGCCGCGAGCAGCGCATAGTCAAGGTCTTGTCCATAAAACATATAGCCGGGTGCGCTAAACATCACTGAATACTTGCCGCTCGGCGGCAAATCCATTTGATACCAACCCGTACCGCGCGTGTTTTTCATCTTTTTCACATTGGCCATCGTGGCATTGTCTGTGAGGATGATGTCGGCATTGATCGGCTCTCCGGTGCCTGCGCTTTTGACCGTGCCCTCCAGATAGGGCTGACTGTGCAAAGCATTGTCTTTTTCTTCTCCAGGATCGCCAAAGCGCAGCATCCAGAAGTCGTTGCCTTCTTCCTTGTGCAGCGCGAGCAGGTCGCCCTTCACGCTCTCGGCAAACCCCAAAGCCAAGTAATTGCCCCCTTCGAGGGCCATGATGTCAAAGAGGTATTCAAAATTTTCCCCGCCAAAGTTGTGCCACCACAGTTTCTTGCCGAGAGAGTCTGTGCGCACGACCCATCCGTCATAGAGGCCATTGTTGCGCGTCACAAACTTGTCTTGCGAGCTCGAGGTGCCGACCATGATAAAGCCGCCATCCGGCGTCTGTGCCACGGCATTGCCGCCCTCGTTGCGGGCGCCACCATAGACCTGACTCCAGCGCAAGTTGCCATTTTCACTGATCCTGAAGAGCCAACTGTCTCCTAGACCATGATTTTCAGCACCATCGAGGTCCATGTCGCTGCTGAAACTGGTACCTGCCAAGACCAAGTCACCATTTCGGGTGCGTATGACTTGGTGTGGTTCATCGAAGTCTGTGCCCCCATAGGTGCGCTGCCAGACGATGTCGAAATTCTTGCTGAAACACACCAGCCAAGCATCCTTTTGCCCCAATGGATCCTTGACATCGCCATCGATCGAGGTGGTATAACCCACCGCGAGATAGCGATCCTTTTTGAGTTCGAGGAGATTGGTGACCCGCTCGTTGGCGCGGCCGCCAAATGTTTTCTCTAGCACCACCTTGCCACCCGCGTCGAGTTTGGCAATCCACGCGTCCAATGCGCCTATGTGGTGCGTCATGCTGCCTGTGCGCGAGCCACTTTCGCCCGCGATCAGGAACCCACCGTCGCTGGTCTCGATAGCCGCAAAACCTTGGTCGTTCCCAAGACCACCATAAGTATAGGTCCAAAGCAGCTTGCCAAAGCGGTCGAGCTTGGCAAAGATGAAGTCCATTTTGCCATGATTTTCTATGATGTCGCCGTCGATGCTGGAGGTCGTGCCGATCACGAGCACGCCGCCATCAGCTGTCGGCTTCATATCGCTAAATTGCTCATCCTCAGAGCCACCCACAGTGGTCTTCCAGATCACTTGCCCTTCTGCAGACACACGGCAGACCACGATGTCGGCCTTGGCGGTGCTATGATTGGCTTTGCCGAGGCCATCGTTGGAGGTGGTGGTGCCAGCGAGCACAAAACAATTGTGATCGACGGGTATCATGCGCATCCCATTGTCATAACCAGTGCCGCCCACGACCTTCTGCCAAAAAATCTTTTGGGCAGACAGGCCCAGCACAGAGATCGCCACGATGGCCAATAGAGAAATAAATCGTTTCTGAAGCTTCATGCGCATTCGTATTCAAATTAATCCACGAAAATAAGGCAACTAGGCTAGCTACCCGAACCGCTAATTGTGGAAAACCAAGGGAGTGTATAAAATTGATGAATTGCCGAGGGCGCTTTACGATCTGCAAGGCTCTGAGACCATAGGTTTGTAGAGGAATGCCAAAATCATCAAGGTGATTCGTCAATCATTGTTTAGTTTTGCGCCCATGTCGCGTTACTTTTCTTCTGATTACATGCTGGGTATCTTGGGCGGAGGACAGCTGGGCAAAATGCTGCTCCAAGATCTCTCGCGGATGGACATCCGCACGGCCGTCTTGGATCCGTCGAGTTTCTCGCCTTGCAAAGGCAGGGCAGAGGTGTTTGAGGTGGGCGATTTGAAAGATTTTGAATCTGTCTATCGCTTCGGAAAGCTCGTCGATGTGCTCACCATTGAAATCGAGCATGTGAATGTGAAGGCCCTGACCCAATTGGAAGCGGAGGGAACTCGCGTTTATCCCAAGCCAGCTACGCTGCGCATCATCCAAGACAAGCGTCTCCAAAAAGTCTTCTACATAGAAAATGACATCCCGACGAGTCCCTTTTTTACCTATGAAACCAAGGCTGAGCTGGCTGCGCATCCGTTCACATTTCCCTGCGTCCAGAAATCGGCGAGCGAGGGCTACGATGGGAGAGGAGTATCGATCCTGCGCGATCAAAACGATGTCACTGCACTGCCAGAAGGCCCCGGCTTGATCGAGGACTTCGTCACCGACATCCGTGAAATCTCGGTCATCGTGGCGCGGCGCCCCAGTGGTCAGATGATCGCCTACCCGACGGTGGAAATGGAGTTTCACCCGACCGCCAACCTCGTCGAATACCTTTTCAGTCCATCGAGCTTGTCGCTGGAATTGGAGGCGCAAGCCAAGGAAATCGCCCTGCGGGTCGCAGCGGGATTGGATTTGGTGGGGATATTGGCTGTGGAGATGTTTGTCACACGCGCAGGGGAGATCTTGGTGAACGAATCCGCACCCAGGCCACACAACAGCGGGCACCACACCATCGAAAGCAACTACACCTCTCAGTATGAGCAGCACATTCGCGCCATCTTAGACCTGCCACTCGGCTCAGTGAGGCCACGCAGCGCTGCTGTGATGGTAAATTTGCTCGGTGAGCCAGGGGAGACAGGTTATGTCGAATACCAAGGCATCACCGATGTGCTCGCAATGGAAGGCGTGTATGTGCATATTTATGGAAAAAAACAGACGCGCCCCTTTCGCAAGATGGGCCACGTCACCATCATCGCCGACGACTTAGAGACGGCGAAGGATAAAGCTAGAATTGTCAAAAACACATTGAAAGCAGTCTCATGCAAAACCCACAAGTAGGCATTATCATGGGCAGCACCTCAGACCTCAAGGTCATGCGTGAAGCCGCCGACATCTTGGAAGACTTCGGGATTCCGTTTGAAATTTCCATCGTCTCAGCCCACCGCACGCCCGAGCGGCTCATGGACTATGCGAGCTCGGCCGTGTCGCGCGGCCTCAAAGTTGTCATCGCTGGCGCAGGTGGTGCAGCCCACCTGCCAGGCATGATCGCAGCGGTCACGCCCTTGCCCGTCATCGGCGTACCCGTCAAAGCCGTCATGTCGATCGATGGTTGGGACTCGATCCTGAGCATCCTCCAAATGCCAGCTGGCGTCCCTGTTGCCACCGTCGCCTTGAATGGCGCCAAAAATGCGGGTATTCTCGCCGCGCAGATCATCGGGGCCGGCAACCCGGCCGTGCTCGACAAGATTGTGAGCTACAAGGAGACGCTTCGCAAAAAAGTCCTTGAAAGCGCTGAGGCGCTCACCAACAAGGGCTACGAGAAATACTTGGACCAAGAGTAAACTATAGGGACATCGCAGTCCTATCTATCGCAGGGGAGGCGGCCTCATTCTACAAAAGGATGTCGCTTCCCCTGATTTAGTTTTTGTGCGATAGCGCATCGTTAAACAGATTCTTCTTAACTTGAGCCATGCTAAGGGCTCCAGCTACGAAGGCTGGACCTCTGCGAGAAACCAATTCTACCTTCTAAAAAACGCTATGTTCGGAACAGAAATCATCGAAGTAGGCATTGGCTTGGCCTTCGCCTATTTTGCCATCAGCATCATTTGCTCTGGCATCGTGGAGGCTGGCGTGAAACTCACCAAGTTGCGCGCCAAGCACATGAAGCAGGCGTTGGGTGAGTTGCTCGACGACAAAAACTACACGGGATTTGTGCGGGATCTCTACGATCACCATCTCATCACCTCACCGCTCAAGGATCGTCTTGGCGACCCAA
>JANORP010000496.1:0-1559 GCA_031415375.1 Bacteroidota bacterium
GATCATGGCAAACGAATAGAGAGTATCATACAGGGACAAACTGAGGACAAAGTGCGCGCCGTCCCAGAGCCAGTGTCGCGGGGCCAGCCAGGGTCGGAAAAAGGGCGTCAAAAACGTCGCGGCAAAAAGACATCCCGTCCAGCCGACCAAATCGCTGCGCTTGCGGCTGGTGGCAAAGTAATCCACCATCCACGCTCCCGCCACGTCGTTGGCGGCGTTGATCATTCCGTACAGCACATTCCCGGCACTGTACACGTGCGCGGGGAGCTGGTAGGCGGACAGAAATGTCTCGACGTGGAACAAACCAAAGACCGAAGCCAATAGTGAAGCCGCCACACCAGCCACGGCAAGACCCGCCATGACGTTGGGTCCGACGGTGCTACTGTGTGCGAGAACTTGTGGATGGCTTGGAGCGGTATGATGGTGCTTGTTGGGGGTGTTGTTGCTGGGGTGGTGATCCGTGCGTTTCTTGCTGTTTGGCTGGAGCGGCGACAACAGCATCGGCTCCGCACTAGTCGAAGTGATATCGTTGGGATTGGTTGTCCCACTGTGGCACTTGTTGCTGCGATGAGGAGAGCCTCGTTTTAAAGATCCTTTCTCGTTCATCGTTCTCAGACCGCTTGTTTTGAGTGGGCAAGGGGAGGGGTATCGGAGATCAATGCGACAAAGAGCAATTATTAGTTGCTCGGTTGAAGATCTCTGAATCGAAACCCGACCGAGCGTTTGGATCTTTACTTATTATTGTCATGTGCATAGCTCAAAATTGAACAAAAGCTTCCACGCAGATAATAGCGATTAGGATTTGGTCGTTTGACATGCTCGCTCCACATGAGATGATGGAGCAGGATGGAAAGATTACGCTGAAGCAATTTGAGGAACAGTGGAAAAATCTATTTCAGCGAGATGCCAGTCTCGACGGCACTGGCACTGTCGTCGCACCAAGACCCCGAGACGCGGCTGCACAGGAAGGCGATCCATTCGACTGCCAGTCAGTGGCGATTCCGACCACCCGCGGTCTCGTAGATGAGGTCGCGAACGAATTCGTGCAGCGGTGGAAGTCGCTGGATGCACGCAAGGTAGAAGCCACATCGCTGAATGATACCATGAATTTCGGTGACAACGAGCACGAGACCGAGCTCGATGATGAGGATCAAATTGGTGATGACGACGACGATGATGATGATGATGATGACGACGGTGGTGATGGTGATCCTTCGACCAACCGAAAGCGGAAACGACGCGTTCGAGTATCGCGCCACATTCGACTTCCCGAGCGCTTTGATTACACGACCAGCAAATGCAATTCTCCGCCGCCCGATGATGGGACGGGCGATCGCGTCGTCTCGCTGGACGATCCGACTTCGACTCTGTCGTACCACGCGGAACTCTGGAAACTCTTTCGAGAGATCCCCTCCGATGACCAGATTGAACAAGAAGCGGTCGCCGGCTGTAATTTGCCCAACACGAAACAAATATACGATGAAATCACGGAGGTACAAGGACAAAGCAATTACTTTCAAGTTGACGGCCACGCGCTGTCGCGTTGTCGTATGAACGAT
>JANORP010000497.1:0-28484 GCA_031415375.1 Bacteroidota bacterium
GCACGCCCGGTTCTCATACCTCGAAGAGGGATAATTGTTCGTCGCAGGCACACAGAGTGTCCCATAAATACCATTGTCTTGGTAAACGTTGGCCCCATTCATCCAAGTCCACTGCAAAGTCACAGGATCAAATTTCCAGAGATCATTCAGATAATTAAAGGTATAGTCAACGGTGCCGCCAAACAGCCAGAAGTTGCCAGATGCATCAGTCCATTTTGCATTTACAAACCGAGCGCCGGGCGTATTGGTAGCAGCAGGCACACCCATTACCCCATAGTTGGGTAGCATACCCGTCGAATTGGTACCCGCCATCCAGGTCCATGTATTGGTTGCAATCGTGTACCTCCAAACATCATCGGTGGGGCCAGGTAATCCACCAAAGAGCCACAGGTCGCCGTTGTTGTCCACCCAAGTTGCATTGGATTCGTATCTCGCCGGCGGATCGTTGGTTGCGCTTGGCGTTTGCAAGATGCCAAAAGAGCCCGGAGACAGCCATAGATTGGACCCACGCATCCAAGTCCAGAGACCTGTCGCGACATCGTATTTCCATAGATCATTGAGAGGACCAATAGACCCCAAAGCGTCAGAACCATATCCACCAAACAACCAAAAGTTACCCGCCTGATCCTCCCAAGTAAAGCAACCCAAGCCTCTGCCTCCGGGCCAGTTGGTTGCCGAGGGAACACCTTGCGTCCCATACACACCGCTGGAGCCCGAGAATTGAGGCCCTCCGATCCAGGTCCACATATTCGTCACCGGATCAAACCGCCACATGTCAGAGTTAAAACCGAACGAGCCATCAGATCCGCCAAACAACCAGAATTTTCCGGTCGCATCTGTCCATTTGGGACTTGCATATCTGGCACCGGGAGTGTTGGTGGCTGCAGCTACTCCCTGCACTCCAAAATTGGCAGCAAGGCTCGGTGTCTGGGAACCATTCATGAATGTCCACATGTTTTGCCCAAATGCATCTGGTGAGCAAATGACAACACAAATGGCAAGCTGGAGAGCGATGCGCCAGTTTCTTATTTTCGAGGTTTGAAGGATAGGATTACGCTTCATCATAACGGTTATTGGTGTAGGTTAGTGATCAGAATCGTGTTCGCGTTCTTCGTGTTCGCGTTCTTCGTGGCTGTTGGCATCGGGATCTTTGAGAGCTATCGTTTTGAGTACTTTTCCTTTTGGGGATAGGATCAGCCTGTTGTTGCCTTCTGCAACAAGAGCCTTGCCATCCACAAAAAACAGCGCGTTGTCGTACTGAAGCGCAATGATCGTTTTGCCTGAAGTGTTGATGAATCCCCACTTTTCTGTCTTGACCGCCGCAAGGCTCTCACTGAAACCCCTCGCATCGGTGTATCTCAAAGGTATGACTTCCACACCTTGTTGATTCACGTATCCATAAAGATTGTTTTTCTTCACACAAGCAAAGCCTTCCTGGAAAGGGAAAGCCAGGTCATACGAAAAAGGAATGACCGTTTTGCCCTGCGAATCGATATAACCCCATTTCCCATTCAAAGAAACCGCAGCAAGTCCGTTCGCGAATACTGAGGCATCATCATAGATCAAATCTATGACAAGTGTACCCGTTGAATTCATGAACCCGCGCTTACCATCGCGGATCACCAAAGCATATCCTTCGTAGAATTCACTTCCTGCATCAAACGATGCTGGCACCAACACACTTTGATCTGACGATCTATAACCTACTTTCCCATTTTGATAAAAGCGGGTCAGGCCTTGTGAAAACAACGCCACGGGAGCCAATATGCATATCCAGAGTAATCCAACGACTAGTTTTCGATCCATACATTGAGATTAGTTTAGTTCAACGATAAGGCATTCCCTGTCAAAAAACAAGTGCAACAAAACAAAATTTCACAGTAACTCTTCAGATGAGTGAGATTTCCCACGCATTTCATGCTGCTTGAGGCAAGAATGGCTGACCTCTGAATGCTAGTGCTTGTCCTTCAGGACAATCTGCCGAGTAGCGCGGCCCTCTCAGATTCCCAAGACTTCCTTGTGGAAGAGCTTGGCCCGTTGATAAACGATAAGTTTCTCCAAGTCAAACATGGTTGTGTTCTGTATTGAAGTTGAAAATTTGTTGAATTACAATCGATGTACCTCTTCTCCCTCCTCCAAGCCTTACCCCCGTTGCATCAGTGTGAGATCGAGTGCGTCAGTGCTCGGTCGGGTGTTCATTTGTCGCTGCGCTCCTCCTCCTCACTCACACTCCGCCCTCACACTGAAAAATCCGGCCAGAGGCCGGATTTTGTACCGGGAACGGGACTCGAACCCGAACGGCCCTTACGGACCACTGGATTTTAAGTCCAGCGCGTCTACCATTCCGCCATCCCGGCATTCAATCTGCAGTGGGCCTTGGTAGCTAGGCACGCTGCTTGTGGCAAAGGTAAGCATCATCTGATACCTTTCAGACTAGGCCACAACAAAAAGTCCGCTAAGAAGCGGACTTTGAGCGAGAGACGAGATTCGAACTCGCGACCCCGACCTTGGCAAGGTCGTGCTCTACCAGCTGAGCTACTCTCGCATTTGAGGACACAAAGATAAGGGGCTTAGTTGTATTGTCAAGCGTTGGACGCAAAATTTTCATGCTTTTTTTCACGAAAAAATTCAATACGCTGAAAATGAGGCGATTTTTCTTTTCAAGGATCATATTCCATCGTCGAAATCCTTCCACATCTGCCGCTAGACCTGCTGATTGACCCTCAAATTGGTCATTTAACAGCCTCTATACCTGCAAATTCGATGCGCGATCGGCTGAACCGACGCGCAAACATTGATGTTTCTGTATTTTCTTGATGGAACAATGGCTCCAACCCTGCGTCACCATCAACCTGTTGTAGCCGCCTCATGATGCGCTAGATTTTCATCAGCGCGATCTTGATTTCCTGCAGCTTCAACAACGCTTCTACTGGCGTCATACGGTCGATATCCACCCCGGCGAGCACTTCGCGTATTTTGAGGGTGTCTGAATCTTTGAGTTCAAACATGTTGAGCTGTATGCTTTGCTGGGAGCTGAATTTGATGTTTTGTGCGACATGCTTGTCGTGCATCTTGTTTTGCTCGAAGTGTCCTAGCAACTCGCTGCTGCGCTTCACGATGGTCTTGGGCATGCCCGCCATCTCCGCGACGTGAATACCGAAGCTGTGATTGCTGCCGCCCGGCACGAGTTTGCGCATGAAGATGACCTTCCCTTCAAATTCCTTGACCGAGACATTGTAGTTTTTGACACGCGCCATTTTTTCACTGATCTCGTTGAGCTCATGGTAATGCGTCGCAAACAAGGTCTTGGCCGCGCACTTTGTGCTCTCGTGCAAGTGCTCGACGAGCGCCCAGGCGATGCTCACGCCATCGTAGGTACTCGTGCCGCGCCCGATCTCATCGAGCAAGATCAGGCTCTTGCGGGTCGCATTGTTCACGATACGGGCCGTCTCGTTCATCTCGACCATGAAGGTCGATTCACCGCTGCTGATGTTGTCGCTCGCGCCTACGCGCGTGAAAATCTTATCGACGAGGCCGATCTTGGCGCCGTCTGCCGGGACGAAGCTGCCGACCTGGGCGAGCAGCACGATGAGCGCTGTCTGCCGCAAGAGCGCACTTTTACCCGCCATGTTGGGGCCTGTGATGATGATGATCTGCTGGGCCTCGTTGTCGAGATAGACGTCGTTGGGGACATAGGTCTCGTCGCGGGCCAGGCTCTGCTCGATCACGGGATGGCGGCCTGCCTTGATGTCAAGCGCATTGCCCTCGTCGAGCTCTGGCTTGCTATACGCCAATTTGCGGGCATTTTCCGCAAAGCAGGCAAAGATGTCCAGCTCTGCGATTTGCAGGGCATTGTGCTGGATGTCCAGCAGCCAAGCCTGCAATTTTTCGAGCAATTCGGCATAGAGCTCGGTCTCGATGCTCACGATGCGCTCCTCGGCATTGAGGATCTTTTCCTCGTATTCCTTGAGTTCGGGCGTGATGTAACGCTCGGCATTGGAGAGGGTCTGCTTGCGCATCCAGCCATCGGGTGCTTTGTCCTTGTGTACATTGGTCACTTCCAGGTAGTACCCAAAGACCCTGTTGTAGCCGATTTTGAGAGAACTGATGCCCGTGCGCTCGATTTCGCGGCGCTGCATGTCTAGGAGCAAGTCCTTGCCATTGGTGCTGATGCCGCGCAACTCGTCCAGATCGGCATTGACGCCGCCCCTGATCACGCCACCTGTATTGAGATTGTTGTTGGGGTCCTCCTCCAAATAGTGGTCGAGCAGACCCAGGGCATCGTTGAGATCGTGGAAGGTTTGCTCCCTCCTATCCAGGTTCACATGTCCAAACTCCAGCAGCAGCGCCCGCAAGGGCTTGAGCAGCCGCATGCTGTTGCGCATCATCATGGCCTCACGCGGCTGCATCTTGCGCGTCGCAAGTTTGGAGACGTGTCGCTCCATGTCACCCACTTTTCGCAAGATTTCATCGAGTTTATGTAGATTCACCTGGTCCTTGAGCATGACTTCCACGGTGTCGAGCCTGCGGCGAATGGCACCCAAGTCCTTCAAGGGAAAGAGCAGCCATCGCCTGAGCAAGCGTGCGCCCATCGGGGTCACGGTATGGTCGATCACATCGACGAGGGCTTTGCCGTCGGGATGGTTGGGATGCAGCAACTCCAAGTTGCGGATGGTAAATTGATCGAGCCAGACAAATCCAGACTCCTCAAACCTGCTGATGGAGGCGATATGATCGATCTGCGTCTGCTGGTTTTCGCGCAGGTAATGGAGGATGGCCCCCGCTGCGATCACTGCGACAGGCTCTTTGTCCAAGCCAAATCCCTTGAGCGATTTGGTACGGAAATGCCCCAGCAGGGTCTCATTGGCGTAGTCGATCTGGAATACCCAGTCTTCGACGCGTGCCAGATAAAACTTCTCCCCGATCTGCTCCTTGAATTGGCGCATGTCTTTGCGCGGCACCAAGACCTCTGCGGGCTTGAGCGTGTTCATGAGTTTCTCGGCTTGCTGCAAGGTCCCTGAGGAACAGAAAAACTCACCTGTACTCACCTCCACAAATGCCAATCCGACCTCTTTGCCCTCAAAATAGACCGACGCGAGGTAATTGCTTTCCTTGCTGTCGAGCATCTTGTCGCTGAAGGCGACCCCAGGCGTCACCAGTTCGGTCACGCCCCGTTTTACGATGCCGATGGCCGTCTTGGGATCCTCGAGCTGATCCACGACCGCCACGCGCTGCCCAGCGCGCACGAGGCGCGGCAGGTAACTGTCGAGGCTATGGTGGGGGAAACCCGCGAGCTCCATATCGACGCCACCGTTGTTGCGGCGCGTGCAGACGATGCCTAGGATCTCAGAGACCTTGACCGCATCCTCCCCAAACGTTTCGTAGAAATCGCCTACGCGAAACAGCAGCACCGTGCCCGGATGCTTGGCCTTGATGGCATTCCATTGCTTCATCAAAGGCGTTTCCTTGACCTTGTTGTCGTTCTTCTCTTTCAATTCGGTATCAGCAGATTGTAGTGCATTGCAGCAAAACCGCCAATATCCTACCTCCTATTGATTTATCCTGATGGATTTATCAACTTTTGGTGCAAAACCCGATCCCATGAGGTGTCGCCAACAAATGGTGCTCACCTGAATGCACCAAGTATGCTCTGATCATAGCCGTTTTCAACGTATTCGCATCGATCAATACCCATCGATTCTATGTGAGGACCATGGAAATCCAGATCGGCAAGGTCTCTGGAATTTGGCACCACAGCATCAATGCCATCTCTAAAAACTCTTCAGCCACTGCGTCCTCCCCGTTTCACGAGCGCGGCGTACAACGGGAAGGCGCTTCGTTTTTTTTGGGAGCCGGTGTTTGCTGCTGCAAATGAGGCGGTTTTAAAAAAATGGCGCAATGAAACATGAAGGGTTTCTAGAGGTCCCCTCAGCATCTGGAATCTAGATTTCCAAATCTGAGCAAAGTTGACAGCGCTGCATTGGGCTACTGCCTCGACAAGTATCAATGCTCAATTTCACCTCAATGCCCGTTCCTCGGGCCAGATGGCATCGCTTTCACCCTTGGCCATGTCGGTGAGGGTATAACCCTTGGCCTTCCATTCCGCAAAATCGATGCTGAAGGTTGCCTTCTCGGCTTGTTCGCCGGCTTTGATGTCGCCGATTTCAGCTTTTTCATAATAGCCCTCTTGCGTCACGTGGGTCGTGATGGCCACTGGATCCAAGCTTTTGCTGTCCAAGGTCAAGTGGTGACTGCCTTGGGCGACACTGCTGCCAAAATCGATGTCGATGGCTACCTGCTCTACCGTACCGCCGATCCTCACAGGCTCTGCAGTGAGGTCCAGACGCACAAAACGGAAGGCTGCCAAGACGGCAGGCGTGATCAGCGGATCAAAGAAGCGCTTCTTGATGCGCTTGCTGCGGTGCATGATTTCCCATTCATACACGCCATCGCTCATGAGCTCGCCATCTTTCCAGGTGATGTGAAATCGCTCTCCGTCGATCACAAACCGACCAGTCGTGGCAGCGCCATCCTGCTTGCTAAACCGCACCTGCCCAGAAAAATGCGTGATGCCCGCATACTTCTGCTGAAAAGCCAGCATCAATGTCACGGGATCAAACTTCTGAGCATGACAGATCACCACCGGCAACAACAAGAACAAAAAGACTAGCCACTTTTTCATTTTGCGAAAATAATCTAGATTCTTACAACTTTGATGCCAGAAATAAACATTCGACCCACCAAAAGTAGCATTTGTGATACAGTCGCAGGCAGGCACGCGCGTATTGCATTTGTAAATACGCTCTAAATTGAGCGGCAAGGCAATCAAACCCTGCTGCATTTGCCGTAAATGTCCTAATTTCGAGCGCCCCCTATAATCGTGGGCAATTGAACCCACAAATTGAGATTCGTGTGCGCAAACTGAAAATGGATGAATTGGGTCGCAAGAGCCTGGAGGAATACAAGGCCGCCCAAAAACACCCGATCGTGGTGGTCTTGGACGACATTCGCAGCATGATCAATGTGGGTGCCGTCTTCAGGACCTGTGACGCATTTCTCATCGAGAAACTTTACCTATGTGGCTACACGCCTACCCCACCACACCGCGAAATCTCCAAGAGCGCACTCGGTGCAGAGGAGGCTGTCGAGTGGGCACATGCGACAGACATCGTCGCGCTGATGGAAGAATTAAGGGCCGAGGGCTACAAAATTGCGAGCATCGAGCAGACCGATAGCAGCGTGCAACTCCAGACATTCCAGGTGCAGTCCCAAGAAAAATGGGTCATCGTATTGGGCAACGAAGTCGATGGCGTGAATGCAAACGTTGTTGCGATGAGTGACGTCGCCCTGGAGATTCCACAATTCGGCACCAAGCACAGCCTCAACATCTCGGTGGCAGCAGGCATCGTCCTGTATGCCCTCGTGCTGGGCTAAGGAATAATTCTCGATAACGATCTCCTAAATCGTCGGAATGGCCTCCTTGCGCAGCCACTTCCGCAACAGTTCATCGTTGTCCACGCGGCCGAGTACAAATCGCTTGCTTTGTGCCAACACCTTGGATTTAAGTGCTTGCTCATGCACGACCACCCTAGGGTTGCCGTAGGAGGCATGGATGAAATCCACCGAGGTCGCGCCATTGGAAATGAACCCTGTGTGAATATCGAGCCCCACTATGTAAAGGCCCTGGGGCAGCTTGCCCATGCGCCGCACAAGTTCAGGGACATCGATGCCGCCGTAGTCTTTGATGTCGGTAGATGGGCAAAGAACTTGGATGATTTTGAGTGAAGCTTGCTGCGCCAACTTGGAGCGCTCCACCCCAAAGCCTGCGTCGCGCAAAACCGTCGTTACAAAATAGCCGCAAGCGATCATGCCTTCCCCAGGTTTCTGGGTGATGCCATTGAAGTCCCAAGGTGTGCCCATCCACGGAGGAAACAAGTCCTTGGCGATGGTATTGAGGATGAGTTTGCGGGCCGCAACGACCAAAGCAGCACGTTTTTCCGTACCTGCGGCTTGATAGAGCGTCGCCATCGAGTCACGTTGCACGACCACGCGCGCTTTGATCGATTCGTATGAACGCAGGGGGGCAGCTGACAGCGCACCAGGAAGCCAGATCAAAGCGATCACAGCCACGACCAAAAACCGGATTATTCGTATCAAAATCGTTGGGTATATGGGGGCGATGCGTAGCGGAAGCCATGATTGCCCCGCTACGCTTCACGCATTTTCATTCAGTATCGAGCACTTCTTCCCACGGATCACTCCCGATCAGCACCGTTTTGGAGTCGTCACGCAAGGCTTTGATGATCCCCTCGCTGATCTCCTCATTGCTGAGTTGGCGGCGAGCGCCTTGCTCACTACGCTTGAATCCCAGCACAATGATACGGTATAGCACGCGCTCAAGATTTCGAAAGGCGTTTTCAAAGTAGTTGCGCTCTCGGGATCCCGTGAGCTCTGCACCAGAGAGCACTTGAAAATAACGACACAAAGGCGATGTTGCATTGATCAATGTCGCAATGACATCGACCACCTTCATAAATTGCTCTTGAACCCAGTTCACTGCCAATGTGACCGGACCATAGATCGCAATCGAATTCTGGATGTGACGAGACAGGCCATCCATTTCCTGATAATCCACTACGATGGGATTGATTTTGCCAGAAAGTCCCACAGCTTGCGCTTGGAGCTTTTCAAAGTCTTGTTGAGACCTTGCCACCACCGTCACGACATTGCCGTGCGAGGCGAGAAAGAGGGAAACCTTTTCCAAAATACCGGTTCCTCCTACCACTAACACATGAGCCATATTCCTTGTTCTCCCGTGTTTTTCAATAACCCACAAATTGAAGCTGCCTTTACAGACGCTCCAGAAACCTCTTCTTTCTCTTGCCACCACTGTCAACACCCGCCTTGCGAGCATGTACAGTGGCCTTGATCGGCTACTTGGCTTACAATAAAGATAATTTACGACCTGTTTTTCGCTTTGGTTGCACCTGTGGAGAAAATAATGATCCACATCAGCACAAAACCCTCATTATCAACAAAATTTATTGTTATCCACAACCATTCACCTATCGAATAGTTCTATGATCGTAACATCCTGATTGCCCAAGGTTGGTTCACAGGTTTCATGTGCATGCGCGCGGAACACATGCAAATGAAACCTGCATGTAAAATCACTGAATCACCAAGGTATCTCGGCGCGGTGCGGCGGCTCCAAACCAGCCCAAGGCATTGTTGTCAAAATTGGTGGCAAGATTGTCTGGGACAGAGGCAAATGGCCCTCCCGTGCCAGACCCTTGCTGCACGAGCGTGACAAAAAAGTCGTAGCTGGACAGCGAAAGTGAGCGCACCTCGATCACGACGGTATCCCCTAGCCGGCAGGGGTAGGGAAACAAGAACGGCGACAATTGCCCATCGACCAAGCGATCGTCGGTCACCAAGATATTGGAGACGGCGTCGAAGGCCGTGTCATTGCGCCAAAAACGAAATTGGTAGTAGTCACCTATTCCTGCGGGCTCTTGGGCCAGCATACCCACATAATAGCCCGCCCCAAAGATCAGGGAATCATTGTATTCATAGCCGCTGGCAAGGATATCGTTGATGCGGGGCATGTAATTGCTTGCCTTGTAAAGCTTGCCCTCGACGGTGGCTTCCAAGAAATAATTGTGCTCGACCTGCCCACGCATGTGCGTAGCTTGATACCAGCCTGGGCGACGCTCGATGAGCGTATCGGCATTGCCCATATCGTCCTTCAAGACCATAAAGGCACCCGGAACCAAGATCTCAGTGCGATCGCCGAGGTAGGCACCTGTCTTTGTGACCTTAAAATCATAAGGTCCAGCGACATCGGTCACCCAGCCCTCGATCACCACCCGTGAGGCAGACTCGTCAAGCGCGATATCAACCTTTTGCTCGCAAGCTGTGAGTGCTAGCAAGGTGACCATCAAAATGGGGAAAAATCGTTTCATGCTCGGCATCGTCTCAAAATTTGAAGTTCCAGGTGATAGATGGCACCCAACGGAAAAGGTAGGTTTTGTAGGCATTGCGTACAGTGATCTGTTGCCCAGGATTGTTGGGATCGGCTTGCTGCTCTTCCCTGAAATCGACGGAGAATGCGTTGCGACGGCCGTAGGCGTTGTAGCAGGTAAAATTCCAACTGCTTTCGAGGCGGCGCTTGCCCTCTTGGGCTTCCCGGGTCTTGCCATCGATCGTGAGGCTGAGGTCTAGACGGTGGTAGTCGGGCAGTTTGCTGCTGTTGCGGTCGCCGTAAAGCGGCACAAACACGCTATCGACGCGGTAGCCACCGACAGGGAATGTGACGGGTCTTCCACTTGCATAGACCCAAGTGGCACCTACATTGAAACGTGGGCTGATTTGCCAGGAGCCCGCCACCGAGATGTCATGCTTGCGATTGCTATTGGCGGGGTAGGGATTGCCATTGTTGATGCCTTTGATCTGCCGCATTGCATTGCTGAGGGTATAGCTGATCCAGCCGGTGATCGGCCCACTGGTCTTGCGCAGCATGAATTCGGCACCGTAGGCGTAGCCGTCGCCCTTCAAGATCTCAGTCTCGATCGTGGGATTCAAAATGAGTTCAGCTCCATTTTTGAAATCAATTTGATTGCGCATATCCTTATAATACACCTCCACTGAGGCTTCGAGCCGATTGTCCAAGAGATTGTGAAAATACCCCAAGGCCACTTGATCTGCGATTTGAGGCTCGATATGGCGGCTGCTCGGAATCCATATATCCCAAGGAAAACTGGCAGTGCTATTGGAGGCCAGGTGCAAGTATTGCCGCGTGCGCATATAGGAGGCTTTGAGTGAGTTGTGGGCACCCACCATGTAACGTGCCGAGAATCGCGGCTCCAACCCATGGTACAACTGGATGAGTTCGCCAGACTTGAAAGTCGTTGTGTCGATCTGCTTCTGCCCTGTGGAATCATAGCGGTACTCGTCCCCAGGGCCGATCTGTGCAAACTGTGACCAGCGCAGACCATAGACCAGCGATAGCCGATCATTGATCGTCTGCTCGTTGGAGGCGTAGATCGCCGTCTCCAGCGCATAGTCGGGCGATACATTGGTGGGCTGCAAAAACGACTCGCCCAGCGGCTTGAAAATACCTGGATTGAATCTGTGCAAGGTCGCATCGATCCCAAACTGTACCTGATTTTTGGGACTCGCAAACCAGGTCACGTCGTCTTTGAATGTGAAGTCTCGGATTCCTGAGCTGAATTCGAATCGGTCTCCCGTGAAGGTCTCGGCCTCAAATCCATAAAAGAAGTCGCTGAAGATGAGCGTGGCATTGTTGAAGAGCTTGTCGCTGAAAAGGTGGTTCCAGCGAAGCGAACCTGTCGCATTGCCCCAGTCGTTGCTGAAGAGTTTGCGAAACTTGAAGACATCCCGCCCAAAATAGCCAGATGCAAAGAGGCGATCCTTGTCTGAAATGCGCCAGTTGATTTTGGCATTGAAGTCATAGAAATAGAGCTTGGTAGCCTTGAGATTTTCGTCCTTGGCGGCGAGCAAAAAGACGTCGGCATAAGTGCGGCGACCAGAGGCCATAAACGAAACGCGGTCCTTGACGATCGGCCCTTCGATGGTGAGGCGGCTGCTGATGGCGCCAAGCCCACCGCTCGCATGCCATTGCTTGGCATTGCCCTCTTTCATATGCAAGTCTAGCACGCTGCTGAGCCGCGTGCCATACTGCGCGGGAATGCCCCCTTTGTACAACTTGTATTCGTCGCGCAAGGCATCGGCATTGAAGACCGAGAAGAAGCCCAGCAAGTGTGAGGCATTATAGACTGTCGCGTTGTCGAGCAGCACCAAGTTTTGATTGCTCTGCCCCCCGCGCACATAATAGCCAGTGATCCCCTCTCCAACTGGAATCACCCCTGGCAGGAGCTGTATGGTACGGATCACATCCACCTCGCCCATGAAAGCCGGCAACTTGCGAATCTCCCGCAAGCTCATCTTCTCGACGCTCATGTCCAGACCTTTTACATGGTCTTCCTTCGCTTTGTCAGTGATTTCTACCGTCTTGACTTGCACAGACTGCTCGCGCAATTCGATGTTTTGGCTGATGTCTTGGTGCAGTGCAATTGTGAGTGAATCGTCGTCAAAACCCATGTAGCGCACGATTACATCGTAGTCGCCTTCGGGAAGCGTGAGCGAATAAAATCCGTAGGTATTGCAATAGGCCCCAGTGCCGGCATTTGGCACCAAGACCTGGGCTCCTGTCAAATCCTCGCCCGTTTCCTGATCGCGTACAAATCCACTGAGCGTATATTTTTTTTGTTGTGCGGTGGTCGTAGTCCAAAAACCTAGCAACAGGGCCACAAATAGGCCCCAAGTTCGTAGCGAATGCGTCATTTGCTTCTAAAAATCTTTCCGTAATACATCATATCACCTTACAGACGCTCGAAGTGGTCAAATGGTTTGCTGGGTTCAAAAAAATATATGCCTCTCCGCGACTTTGCCTTTTGATCGAATGACAATGAGATTTTGAACGAGTCCGAGGCCTCCGACCGATGGACCTGCGACCATTTGCCTCTGGCAAACGGAAATTGACGCGACTTGCCGGAGGCAAATGGTCGGTAGCCCTTCGGCCGGAGGCCTCGGGCTCGCATTGCTGAGCGCTACCCTAGCCCGTCAATTGTAACCCTTCATGCTTTGGAAATACTCTTCCTTGCTCATGCCGATCACCACGATTTGCACGAAACTTTGCTCGCTCAGCAGGCTGCGCCAGCTGGTCACGATGCCACCCAAGTTGTAGGCTTTGAAAAAGGAATTGTCACAATAGACATTGAGCCTCAAGGACATCTTCTCAAAATCATCGCTGAGCAACCAATATTTTTGTGTGATGTAAAAGTCGTCGCGGCCCGTCTTGCCTTGCATATATTCCGTGATCTCAGTCACCACCGAGTCGCGGTTGGCATTCCAAGGCAGATCATTGACCGCCACGGAAAACTCCCCGTCAAAATTGTACTGCTTCACATCCCCATACCAATAGATGCCTGGCATGCGGTCCAGCTGCACGACGGCCTTTTGGAGGACCTCCAAGTCACTAAACCGCACCCGCGACCAGCGAATCGGCTTGAAATACCGCTGAAACTCGGTGAATTCCTTTTCGGTGAAGTGAAAACTGAACGCTTCATCGGTGATGTAGTTGCAACGCAAGTTCACGCGCAGGGTCTTTTGCAAGTCGCCGTTTTTGTAGAATTTGAGCGCATAGTGGTATTCGCAATAGTCCTCATAAACCTCCTCAAAGTCCCATCGCTGCTGCATTTGCTTCAAGGTTGTAGGATCGGAGAGGATAAAAGTCCCCAACTTGTCTTGCAAATCCACCTGTTGATAATTGGTCAAGGACACCCCGATCATCTCCCAGCGCCCAGACGACAGATCCAAATCTGCCAAGAGTTTCTTGGCCTGCAATCCTTGCAAAGCACAGACAATCAATACAATAACCAGTAAATATCTTTTCGCCATAATTCCAATGCGCTATGATTCAATCAATTCGGTAAAATTACTGCAATCGCGCATACCCGGCGTTGGCCTTTTCCACAGCCTTAGCAGTCCTTTCCACAAAAATTGACGTTTGAAATTAAGCGGCGGCAACTGAAGCGCAAGCTCATGAGGCACAGCAATTTACGGCAAGTCCTCGATATTCCAGAAACGGACCATTCGCAGAGGTATTCATCCAAATTGCGTACTTTTTGCAGCTCAGGAATGAAATTGGTCTTACAACAGCGACACGATCACCCTCATTAGCAATAAGTAATTGCTCATTCCTCACCTTCCTCCTCATACTCCACCATCATCGCCGGGCTCAACAACACCGTCGCCTCGATCGCTTTTGCCGTCGGCGTCGCTGCGATGCCGCCCATGGCGGTCTCCTTGTAGCGGTCCTCCATGGATTCGCCGACCTCGGCCATCGCATCGATGACCTCATCGACGGGGATGATGCTGCGGTCACCCGCGAGCGACATCTGCGCTGAGGCAAATGCGATCACCGCGCCCGAACCGTTGCGCTTCACGCAAGGCACCTCGACGAGACCCGCGACGGGGTCGCAGATGAGGCCGAGCATGTTCATGATCGTGATCGCCACCGCATCAAAAATCTCATCGATTGTGCCGCCGAGGCAATACACGATCGCCCCCGCCCCCATTGCGGCAGCCGTGCCCGTCTCTGCTTGGCAGCCACCCACGGCACCCGCGATCGATGCACGGCGCTCGATCACGAGCGCGATGCCCGCAGCCACTAGCATCCCTTCATAAATCAACTGGTTGGGGAGCTTGTGCAATTCTTGCAAGGTGGTGAGCACGCCCGGCATGATGCCCGAGGCACCTGCGGTCGGTGCAGCGACCACGCGCCCCATGCAGGAATTGACCTCCTTGGCGGCGATGCTATAGGCCAATAGTTTCTGGAAATTTTCGCCCAAGACCGAGACCTTGGCGTTCATCACCTTTTTGCCGCCATTGTCGATCATCCCGCTGATGCTCCTCATGTCCTGCTCCAAGCCCGTGCGCACTGCGTCTTGCATGACTGCATGCGCCTGTGCGATCCGTTCCCAAATGAGCCCCTCCTCCCCTTCTTTTTCACGAATTTCGTAATCGAGGACAGGTCGCCAAATCGGCTGTTCACGTTCGGTCACAGCGGCATGCCATTCCGAAAAACTATCAAATAGGACATTCATCGCTCGGTGAATATGCTGAGTTTAGAGGAATTTTTCAGTTTGCGATCGGCATCCAGGATGCGCAAGACATATCGTCCACTGGGTAAAAATGCATAGTCATCGGCACGCGTAAAATGCAGCACATTGTAAAACGCCCCCACTTTTATCTCCCGTGACCACACGACGCGGCCACCTGCATCCGCCATTTCAAACGTGCCCTCCCAGGGTTGGGTCCCGTTGTCGATCGCCAAGCTGAAGTGGTCGATTGCTGGATTGGGGTAAATAGCGATGCTGTCGCCGAGCAAAGCCGTGGTTACCGCCACGCTTGGCAATGCATTTCCTGTCAAGATGCGGTAAGCTTCGGGTGCATTGGGTATCCCGTAGCCATAGAGGGTATCGGGATTGGTATAGCGGTCTGCCGAGCGAATGATGGCGCGGTACAAATCCATGTTGTGGGTGCCAGGGGCGCTTTGCAAGATGCAAGCCGCCATGCCCGCTGCCACAGGGCCGCTGAAACTCGTGCCATTGCCTTGTGACAAGACCCCACTGCTGCGCACGAAACTGCAACCCTCGCCCATGGCTGAGATATCGGGCTTGATGCGGCCATCAAAGCTAGGTCCCATCGCACTAAAATTGGCACGTAGCCGACTGGCATTCACGGCGCCGATGGAGATCACGCTGTCGCCGTCTGAGGGAGCTAGCATCTTGGCTGCGCCGTCATTGCCAGCGCTGTTCACGACCACAATGCCTTTGCTCGCTGCGATGTCGGCTGCGATGGTGATGATGGTCGTGTTGCCATCCATGTCGGCATAAGTGTAGCTGTCATTATCAAGCGTCCTGTATCCCAGCGATGTAGAGAAAAGATCTGCCCCGATCGAGTCGGCATATTCCATCGCCCGTACCCAATTGTCTTCTTCTTGATGCGTCTCAGAGGCGTCGTCTTCGGTGTGGCAAAGGATGAAGGAAGCGCCATGGGCCGAGCCTGCAAACCAATAGGATGTGTCGGTGCTTGATTCGCCCCAACCTGCAAGAATGCTCAAGGTCCATTGGCCATGATCGCCTTGATCGAAGACATTGGATTCACCGTGTACAAAATCCCATGTGGCGACCAGACGATCGCTCTGGATCAGATGGCTGAGGTAAGGATTTTTATTGGCGTCGCGGAAACCATTGTCCATCATGGAAATGAGGATCCCATGGCCGTTGTAGCCATTTTTGTGCAATTTGTCGAGTCCGATCATTTGAATTTGGGCTTGGGAAAATCCAGCCGAATAACCTGCGCGGGCTTCGGTTGATGGGATCGGGTCCATTTCCAAGCTCACCTTCGGAATGCGCTTTACTTCTTTTACATAGGGTAGCGTAGCTACGCGTGCAGCGGTGACGTCGTCCATGCGCACCGAGACTGCATTGAGCCATTTGGAGGGGTAGCGCACTGCTGCGCCTTCCCCAGAAACCCCACCAACATACGCCTTTGAGACTGGATAATCGCTGTATTTCAAAGGGATACCCTGTACCGCGCGACGATCCAGCGACCGTTGTGCCAAAAAATCTTGCGGCTGCCATTGTGAGAGGTCCCCTTTGTCGGTAAACATCACCCAAAACTTATCGGTCGGTGCCTGGGCGTATGCAAATTGTCCACCCAAGGTCAAGAGCAAAGAAAATAACCAAATCCACTTCGTATTCATTGGGCTAAAGATAAGGAAAAAAGGACGTCTGCAGTCAAAGCAAGAGGCCAAGGAATATCAATTCCTTGGCCTCTTGTTAAGATGCGACATTCGATGAATGTTGCTACAGACTATTTCTTTTTGCCGTCGGCGGCATCGAGCACATATTTATAGACAAGACCAGCAAGGGCTGCGCCTGCAATCGGTGCCAGCCAAAATAGCCACAGTTGCCCCATGGCATCGGTGCTTGCAAAGATGGCTTGGGCGGTGCTGCGTGCAGGATTCACCGAAGTGTTGGTGACGGGGATGCTGATGAGGTGGATCAAGGTCAATCCAAGACCGATCGCCAAGCCGCCAAATCCAGCGGGTGCCTTGGGATGCGTGGAGCCTAGAATGAGCATGAGAAACATGAAGGTCATCACAACCTCGGTGATAAGGCAAGCAACCATGCTGTATTTCCCAGGAGAGAGATCGCCATAGCCATTGGTGGCAAATCCACCTATTTCATAGCCGGGTTGACCACTCGCGATCAAGTACAAAACAGCAGCGCCAGCGACACCGCCCATCACTTGTGAAATGATGTAAGTCGGCAACTCTTTGGCGTCAAAACGGCCGCCGAGCCACAATCCGATCGAAACGGCAGGATTGAAGTGACCACCACTGATGTGGCCTACTGTATAGGCCATGGTCACGACAGTGAGGCCAAAGGCCAAGGACACACCTACGAAGCCAATGCCGGCTCCAGGATAATTGCAGGCCAGGATTGCGCTGCCGCAACCACCCAAAACGAGCCAAAATGTGCCAATAAATTCTGCGAGGATCTTTTTCATAGCTGTTTTTAATTGAGCATTGAGTGAGGGAGGTATGGCTCAGTAGAACCATTTCATTGGGTTCAATACTACAAAAGGACAGCGGCTTTGCAAATAGCGATGCTAGTCTATTCGACGGCTGACCTTACATGCACGGTAAGCAGGTTCAAAAACACGATGGCCAAGGTGGAAGATCCAACTTGGCCATCGTCGTATTATTTGGATACAATCAGAGTTTCCCTCTTACGACCCAATCGCCTTTTTCATTGATCTTGACGATAAAGACATAGTAGTCACTCGTGCCTGTGAGGAGCACTTTTTTCTCCAAAACGGGGATCGACTTGTCTTCGAAGACGATCTTGACGCGTGGAGCTGTGCTATGGGGTGATTTCAATGGCGCTGTGACATCATTGGAGGGGGTGGTATTGAGTTGCACGCCATCGAGATAGGCAATGAAGGGCTCACCTTTTTCTGTGCGAAAGCCGATCCGGTCGTCTTGCACCATAGGTGCAGGCGCGGGCTTGGGTTCCGGCTCGGCACGCGGCGTAGGTGCTGGTTCAGGCTTGGCTTCCTTCACAGGGCGTGGGCGTGGCGTGTACACCACTTCCTCGTCATCTTCCTCTCCATTGATATAATCTCGGAGCTCCTCGCGGCTCATGCTCATTTCGAGCGCTGGACTCACATCTACAAGATACATGCCTTGATTTGCGCAATTCTTGTAGCCCTTCTTGGCCAACTCCAGGCGTGTGTTTTCAAACGTCACCAACTCGATGAGTTGCATTGCTTGCACTGCGGTGTAACAATTGCTGGAAAAGAAGCTCTTGATGACGCCCGCCTTGCCATCGTCAAAGGGCTCGCTGCTGACGGATTTCTTGTACTTGGCAAAATCGACCGAATTGATCGGCTCGCAATTGGTGCCTGCCGTGCGGGCAGCACCTGCATCGGAGACGACAGGTTCAGTAGTCTTTACAGTAGCATTGTTGGTTTCGCGCCCACTGCCGCCACTTGTGCTGAAGGTGAGTCCCCATGCCTCGGCAAACATGCCTGCGGGAATGTCCATTTCTTTGAATACATCCTCAAATCTGAGTTCGGCATAGTTGTTATCGTTCAGCGCGACCCAACCTTTGACATCCCAAGTTTTGGAGCCATTGTTGGTTTGTACAGCGCCATAGACGTCGATTGAATTGGATGGCAGTGCGCTGGCATTGATGGTGACATTGCCGCCGGCATCGGTCTTGCCGCGCCCTAGGGACATGTCGCCAGCCTTGATCGTGATGTCGTTGTTGGCGACACCTTTGCCATTGTAGGTGATCAGCAACTGTACATTGGTGGCCTCGGCGATTGACAGGCAGCACAGCATCAGTGCTGTCAGGAGCACATAAATCGGGATGTGAAGTCTTATTTTCATGTATTTAGATTTTTTGAATAGATGCCAAAACAAATCTCGTTCCAAGTTCGCCACTGAAGCAACAAAAGTCTAGAAAAATGATCGTTGCGGCAACGGGGAAAATCTTTGCTGCAAATATGCGCGATTCTCCTCGCTGGTTTCCCCGAATTTCCTAAATTGCATCCGCATTTTTCAAGTGCCAGAAATACATGTTTGAAAATCTCAGTTCCAAGATAGAGCGCGCGTTTAAGACGCTGAAAGGCTCCCACAAAATCACCGAGCTCAACATCGCCGAGATGATGAAGGAGATCCGCCGTGCGCTGGTGGATGCCGACGTGAACTACAAGGTGGCCAAAGACTTCACAAATGATGTGAAGGAAAAGGCATTGGGCCAAGACATCCTGATCTCGGTCTCCCCTAGTCAGTTGATGGTGAAGATCGTGCACGACGAGCTCACCAAGCTCATGGGCGGCAAGGGAGAAGACATCAAATTCAACACCAAGCCACCGACCGTGATCTTGATTGCTGGTCTGCAAGGCTCTGGCAAGACGACTTTTGTCGGCAAGCTCGCCAAATACCTGAAAACCAAGGGCAAGAGTCCTTTGGTTGTGGCCTGCGACGTCTATCGTCCAGCAGCCATTGATCAGCTCACCGTCTTGGCAGAGCAAGTCGAGGCAGAGATCTACAAAGAGATCGACAATAAAGACGCAGTCTCGATCGCCCGCAATGCGATCGAGTATGCCCGCAAAAACGGAAAAGATGTCGTGATCGTCGATACCGCCGGTCGCCTCGCGGTCGATGAAAAGATGATGAACGAGATCGCGGCCGTGAAGGCGGCGATCCATCCAGACGAGATCCTCTTTGTCGTGGATGCCATGACGGGCCAAGACGCTGTGAACACAGCCAAGACCTTCAATGAGCGCCTCGACTTCGACGGTGTCGTATTGACCAAACTCGACGGCGATACGCGTGGTGGTGCAGCCATCTCGATCCGCACGGTGGTCGAGAAGCCGATCAAGTTCATTTCCTCTGGTGAGAAAATGGATGCCCTCGACCGCTTCTACCCTGAGCGTATGGCTTCCAGGATCCTCGGCATGGGCGACGTGGTCACCCTCGTCGAGCGTGCCCAGGAGCAGTTTGACGAGGAGGAAAGCGCACGCTTGCAAGCCAAGATGCGCAAAAATCAATTTGATTTTGACGACTTCCTCAAGCAGCTCGCTACGATCAAGAAGATGGGCAATATGAAGGATCTGCTCGGCATGATCCCAGGCGTGGGCAAGGTGCTCAAAGACACCGACATCCCAGACGATGCCTTCAAGCATATCGAGGCGATGATCCTCTCCATGAACAAGGAGGAGCGTGCCAACCCGGCCCTCATCAGCGGCAGCCGCCGCCAACGCATCGCCAATGGCAGCGGCACCTCCGTGCAGGAAATCAACCAACTGCTCAAGCAGTTTGGCGAGATGAAAAAGATGATGAAGACGATGAACAAGCTCAGCGACAAGGGCATGAGCATGAACAACATGCCCATGATGCGCGGGAAAAAGTGAGTCAAGTGAGCCCGTGGCGTCTCGCCACAGGGCTATCTGCATTCCGCCTCCGGCGGGCGCAAACAGAAGAGCATTACGAGCCCGCGAAAAGCGGCAAAAATATTCAACGCAGCCTCCTCTGGAGGCTGCGTTCCGTTTACGCATTCTCCAAACCCGATATTTGCCCACTAAGGAATGTGTTTTCATTAACATCCAACATTATGCTTGTCTTTTTGACCTCTGCCAGCGTTGCAAAATTGGCCCGTAGTGCTGCTACGAACCAATTCTGCGCCTTGCCAGAAGCCAAAAATCCAGCGCATAATCATTGATGTTAATAAATACATATTCCTAAATACCGATCACCGCAAACCCGACGTTGAATCCCAAAAGTGCATGGCTATTTCAGGACAAGTCAGTATATATCACGCCTATAATTACCTGGTTTCCAACCCAAAGGCTATTTTTCGATCTGTCTTGGGTAATACAGACCTATGAGGTGGATTTTATCCAACAAGACAGAGTCGTTGAAGAGAATTCCATTGCAAGCCTGAGCACGCTCAATCGACTGGAGTGCGACCATTTTCGGTATCCTTTCCTCGCCCGCCTCATCGTGGGATTCAAATTTTCATACGTTGGACAATGATGGTGCAGATTTTATTGCCTTGTCGCAAAATCCAAACTGACCTAACTTCGTTCCAAACTAACACAAAATGCGTAATCTAAAAATTGTTTTCTTTTTGTTGGCCGCCACAAGTGCGATGGCCCAAAATCCAATCCCAGATTTCAAGTATGGTCTGAAAATCAGCAACATGAGTGGAACGATGATCGAAACGATATTGGACCGTGCCCCCTCTGGTATCCCGACACCCTTCATTCGCCTGCGCACGATGGATTTGCTGCAATTGGTGCCTGCATTTACATGGCAGACAAAAAAAGGGAACTTTAACGAAGTGAGCATCCCTTGGTGGCAGGTGCAAAAAAAAGAATCCGCCCCCACCGATAGCGCTAGTGGGCGCCTCGTAGGCGTCTCTCGCAAGATCAATATTGGTGTGCAATACACCCATTCGATCAGATTTTTGAAGCAGAAAACGACCAAATGGTTCCCAATGCTCGGCTTTGCAGCGATGCCATACTTTCGGAGCGCCTATGAAGGAGCGCTCGTAAGTACCGAATTTCCAGCGAGCATGACCCAGGGTGGTCTGCAAGCCTCCCTCAAACCGCATGTCATGTGGACACCCAGTGCGCGATTTTTCATGGATTTTGGGCTACAACTAGGTGTATTTGACATTTCGTATCTTTCAGAATACAACGGTAGTCCTCTCCTGCCCCTCTACAATAGGCGCACTTTCAACTGGGAAGTGGCAGCGGGCCAAAGCGGTATCCAAATCGGGGCTGGCATCAGATTATAGCATCGAGTTTCTTTTTCATAGCTAGAATGTGTTTTGGGAAAGGCCGTGCAAGTTGTTGCACGGCCTTTTTCATGGCATCAAAACAAAACATACCGCCAGTTTTAAACAAATGTTTAGGCCGATCTAAATATTTGTTAATACAGATCAAAATTACCTATATCTTTGTGCCATGCGAATTCCAGATGGTGCCAAAATGCAATTCTTGAAATACCTCCTGCTGGGCATGGCTTTGCTGGGCTATGCAGCACCTCAAGTCTCTGCGCAAATACAGGGCCGCGTCATCGACGCCCAAAATCAAGAGCCACTTGTGGGGGCAATCGTCAAAGTGGAGGTTTTGAACATCGGGGCGCTCACCGACTCCCTCGGAAGATTTGAGTTCACGAATCCACGTGATGCGACCCAGGTCACCCTCCAAGTATCCTTTGCGGGCTACGAACCAAAGACGATTTTTGCAAAGCCGGGACAGCCGCTCACCATTTCC
Source organism: Bacteroidota bacterium (assembly GCA_031415375.1). GTDB lineage: Bacteria > Bacteroidota > Bacteroidia > J057 > JADKCL01 > JADKCL01. Next base: position 21,949 of record JANORP010000497.1, read on the forward strand.
CTGCAAAGCCATGAAACAGAGGGGCTGGAAATCACCACCCAACGCCGCACATTTGAATATGCCAATACGGCATTTCGCACCGAACTCGTGAGCCGCCAATTCATGCAATCCATCCCTGGCAACAACAACCTCATGGAGACCATCGACTACGTCAATGGCATGCGGCAGCAGGTCAATTGCGGGGTTTGCGGCACCAACGACATCCATATCAACGGTATGGAGGGGCCCTACACGCTGGTCTTGATCGACGGGATGCCCATCGTCTCCGCACTGGGCTCGGTCTATGGCCTCAATGGCATCCCGCAATCGATGATCGAGCGCATCGAGATCATCAAGGGGCCCGCCACAGCGATGTTTGGCGCCGAGGCAATGGGTGGCGTCGTGAACATCGTGACCCGCGACCCGCGCAATATGCCGCTGTTGAGCATCAGCGGCTATGGCACGTCCCAAACCGAGGGCAACCTGGACCTCGCGGTCAATGCCAAAATCGGCAAGCTGCGCAGCCTCCTGAGCGGCAACTATTACCACATGCAACGTCGCCTAGACCGCAATGCCGACAATTTCACTGACATTCCGTTGAGTCAACGGCTATCGCTATTCAATAAATGGATACTCGACCGTACACAGGGCCGCATCGCGCAACTGGCACTCAAATACTATGACGAGGATCGATTTGGCGGGCAAATGCAATGGCAGCCAGAAAACAAAGGCTCAGACAGCGTCTATGGCGAGTCCATCCAAACCCGCCGTCTTGAAGCCCTCGGCACCTATCAGCTACCTTTGAAAAAGGAAGATGTGCGCCTCGATGTCTCTGCGGCCCACCACTTCCAAGACAGCTACTATGGGACGACGCACTTCCTCGCGCGGCAATTCACTGGCTATGCAGCGATCATCTGGATGAAGGAAAAGGGCAGGCACAAGCTCCAAAACGGTGCCACCTATCGCTACAATTATTATCAGGACAACACTCCCGCGACAGCACTAGGTTCCGATCAATCGGCGCTCCCTGGCGTATTCGTGCAAGATGAAGTCGCGCTGCATCCGCGCTGGAGCGTGCTCGCAGGTGCGCGGCTCGATTACCATCCCAAGCATGGACCTATCTTTTCACCGAGGTTGAATCTCAGGTGGAAACCGACAGCCTTCACCAATGTGCGCCTCACAGCTGGGCGAGGCTTCCGTACGGTAAATCTTTTCACCGAGGAACATGCGGCACTCACTGGCGCGCGCGCGGTCGTGATCGAGGGCAAGCTCGCCCCCGAGCGCAGCTACAACCTGAACCTGAACTTCAACCATGTGTTCAACATCGGTGAGAGCGCCGTCACCGTGGATGTCGATGCCTTTTATGCACACTTCAGCAATCGCATCTTGCCCGACTATGAAACCGATCCCAGCTTGATCATTTACAAAAACCTGAATGGTTTTTCTGAAATTAGAGGTCTTTCAGGGAAATGGAGCCAAAGTTTTAAGTTTCCTTTGAGCGTGGACCTAGGCGGGACTTGGATGCAGTCCTTTGTGGAGGAGGATGGCGAGCTGCGCGCTGCACAGTTGCTCACGCCGATATTTCAAGGTGTCTTTAACCTCGGCTACAAATTCACCAAGCTACGCAGCACGCTGAGCTACACCGGTAAGGTCATCGGGCCGATGCATTTGCCGACGTATGATGCGCCCTTTGAGCGGCCTACGCGCTCGGACTGGTTCACCGAGCAAAACATCCAGATTTCCAGCGACTTGGGGCGTGGGCTGAGCCTGCAATTGGGGTGCCGCAACCTATTCAACTACACACAGCCGAGTCCTTTGGTCGATCCTGCGCATCCTTTCAGCGACAGCTTTGACACGGCCTATGCTTATGGTCCGCTGCAAACGCGCAGGATTGTGGTCGGGATGGGCTGGCAGATGCAAAGGAAGCGGTCCTAGCCTCCGACCGCTCATTCTGCAATTTTGGTGGGTGCCTCATTTCCGGCCAATCGAAACCGCCCGATATGGGGCACGACGTCGCCACCCAAGTATAAATAGCCTTTGTATTCCTTGACCGCGCCCGCCTCGGGCATCACCTTGCCTTGGGTGTCCATCAAGGTTTTTAAGATTTCTCCATCGGCAGAGACCTGCATCACCATTCCGAATTGTGCTGCCTTGGGTTGCACGAAACTCGGCAGGCCATAGACAAATCGCTTCATGCCCGGTTTGGGGTGAATGCCGTCGAGTGCAGCCGTGCGAATTGTGGAAAAGCCCAACCAATAGCTGCCATCGTCGCGCATCGAAATCCCATTGGGGAAGCCCGGAAGGTTGTCAAGGAATACATCTGATTGACCAGCGAGTGGGCCGCGCAGCCAATAGCGCAGTACGCGGTAGCGGGATGTCTCGACCATCAAGAGATGGCTCTCGTCCTGAGAAAGCACCACGCCATTGCCAAAATAGGTGCCTGCAATCAATGTCTCGACCTTTTGGGTGGCAGGGTCATAGCAGTAGAGCCCGCCGAGCGGCTGCATCTCCAAAATGATCTTTTTGCCATAGCGAATGTCGTAGCGCGCGACCTCTGAGGTGTTGGAGAAGTAGATCTTGCCATCGCTGGCAATGTCTAGACCGTTGGGGATGAGAAATGGCTGGCCCTGCGCATCCGTCTTGGCCAGCACGGTCACGGTCTTGTTGGGGCTGATGCTGATGAGGCCCTCGCGGTGACTGAGTGCAATCAGGTTGCCATCCGCATCGAAATGCAGGCCTGCAACCCACGATTGTGCATCGTAGTAGGTCTCGATCTTGCCTGCGGGATCGATTTTCAGAATTTTGCCATTGCTGAAGTCATCGGCTGCATCGTGCACGCCGCAATAGAGGTTCCCAGAAGCATCAAAGATGATGTCCTCGGGGCCAAAGTGACCTCCCAAGGCGATTTTATCGCTGCTGGTCAATGCCTCATTGGAGGCTGTCGCGCCTGCAAGCGCGGGAGCAGCAGCAGGCGACCATGCGAGCGGGTGGATGGCGCATCCTGAGCATACATAGGCAAGCAGCAAGCCCAAAAGGACAGGAGTCAGAATCGAATTTTTCATAGCGTTCAACATTTTGTATTTTCTGAACGCAAAGTTCTGGGGTGGATGGCGCCCTCGCATTTACATAGGTAAAGAAACGAAAGCTATACACGCCGCCATCACAATTTGTGAGAATGAATTGGGCCTAAAAATTGAACCGCAAAGGCGCAAAGACCGCCAAGAAAGCTGATTTTCTTCTTCTCTGCGTCCTTTGCGCCTTTGCGGTTTTTTTCCTAACGGAGCGACAACGCACAAATCGCAGTGACGTGGAGTATAGCAGCGAAGTTTCCCAACCCATGAAATGATCCGTCTCAACGAAAAAGCAATCCCTATTTGCCCGCAAAAGCCCTTCTGATCCTGCTCAGTTGCGTCGCACTGATGCCGAGGTAGGACGCGATATGGTATTGGGGAATCTGTTGCTCCAGGCCCGGAAACTCTTCTTGGAAAATGCGGTAGCGCTGTGAGGCATCTTGCAAGACGATTTCCAATTCCTTTTTCTCCTTTTCCAAAAAATAATACTCTGCCACCTTGCGTGCGAGACGCTCCAGATCATGGTACTGCTGGAAATGAGCGGTCAATGCCGCAAAGTCGCAACGCCAGATCACTGCATCGGTGAGCGCTTGTTGCGGTATGAGGTTGGGCTTGCCCGTGAGCAGTGAGGTATAGGCGCCGATCAAAGCAGGGCCTACAAAAAATTGCTTGTTGTATTCCTGCCCCTTGGCATTTGTGAAAAATGCCCGCACGACACCCGATTCCAAGAAGGCGATTTCACGTCCCACCTCATCTGCACGCACAAAATAATCGCCCGTCGTCAAGCTATCCGCCCGAAACAGCCCTTGAATCGCATCCCAAGTCGCTGCAGTGAGCGGAGAAATCGTGTTGAAAAAATGTTGGAAGGGAAGCATCATTTTCTGGGATCAAAGCCCGATTGGCTCGGCAATTTCATCCATACGAATGAAGGACCAATATACATCCGTTTGCATCACCGATGCGTCGAAACTGATGTCCTACTTTTCATTTGCGGGAATGCTCACCACAAAAGTAGATCCCAAACCCACCTCCGAAGTCAGCGCAATCTCCCCGCCCAATTGCTCCACGAGCGACTTCACAATCGCCAAGCCCAGACCCGATGAACTCTCCCCGCCAGTCGGGCGCGCGGATAGCTTGTGAAACTTGCGGTAGAGGTTTTTCTGGTCGGCGGCCGAGATACCTGGGCCTTGGTCTTGGATGGCGATGCGATGGACGCCTGCACTTTGCGTCAGGGAAATCTGCACGGTTTTGCCCGAGGGCGAGAATTTGAGGGCGTTGGAAAGGAGATTTTCCAGGACGCGGCGCATTTGATAGGACTCGGTCATGCACAAGGCTTCGTCTTCTGGAAGTGCGGTATGGATTTCGATGGATTTGCGGGCGGCTTCCGCTGAGAATGCCGCTGCGACCTCGGCCACGAGTGCCGTCAGCGGCACGGGGACCTTTTGCAATTGCGCGGCCTGCTGCTCGGCGCTGCCGAGCTCGACCAAGTCCTTCACGAGATTGCCGGCATTGTTGGTGACCTTCTTGGCCATGGACAGCATTTTCTCCTGAGTCGGGTTCAGATTTCCCTCCTCCTCGACGACTGAGAGCAGGCCGGTCACCTGGTTCAGTGGCGCCTTGAGGTCGTGCGCGACCACATGCAAGAGGCCCGACATCTCGTGGTTCAGGTTATTCAGTTGCTCATTATGGTCGGTGAGTGCTGCGTTTTGCTGGGAGATTTGCTCGTGTTGGGCGAGGATCTGCTCATTTTTCCCTTGCAGCTCTAGGTTGATGCGGCGACGGGCCTTGTTGTTGCGCACGAGGATCACCACGACTGAGACCATCGCGAGCAACACCACAGACACGAGGCCGAAAAGGTACCAGACATTGATCAGTTTGGCCGCTTGAATCTCTTTGTCTTTGCTGAGGAGGTCGATTTCAGCGTCTTTTTGATTGACCTCGTAGAGCGCTTGGTAGTTGGCGAGGTCCGTTTCGTTTTCTTCGCTTTGCAGTGAATCTGAGAGTGCCTTGCTTTTTTCCATCCACTCCAGTGCCAGCCGTGCATCACCACGATCCTTGTAGATCTCGGCGAGCGTGTTGTAGCACAGCACGATGCTCGGTTTGGCCCCAAATTCTTGCGCGATTTGCAAGGCGAGATTGGCATTCTCCAAGGCCTCGTCGTTCATTTTCATCTCGTTCTTTACGAGGGCTCTATCGATCAACAATTCGGCCTGAGAAATCTTATCGTCAAGTTTATCATATTTTTCGATCGCCAAATTGAAGTAGTTGAGGGCTTGCGGGTAATCTTCTTTGTCTTGATAGATATGGCCGAGGACATGGTAGGCCATCCCATATCCCAATGCATCGTTTGGATCCTCGATTTCCAACAATACAGAATCGCAGATTTCAATGGCCTTATCATATTGCTTTAGATCCTGGTAGATCAGCGCGATGTTTGCCAACGTGCGAAAGGCATGTTTCCTGCGACCCAATTTGAGGTAGGTAGATCGCGCGTTGCGATAACTCTCAAGCGCCTCCTCATACTGATTTTGATTTTCTTGGATCGTGCCAATATTGTCCCAAGCATGTGCCCGACCTAGCTCATAGTCTGCCGAATCAGAAATTTTGAGCGACTCCATAAAATTGAGCATCGCCAAATCATTGATCTTCAGCAAATAATAGATCGACCCACGCATATTGAGGCCGTTTGCCCGAATTCTAAGATTGCCCAACGACCATGGATCAGCCTCTGCTTGCTCACTCAACCAAATTCCTTGTGACGGATCAGCATAAGCGAGTTCGTTGGCTACCTTAAACATCGAATCGATGCGAATCGAGTCGTTGTCGATCGAACGAAAGGTTGCAAGGAGCGAATCGTTTGAAAATTGTCCAAAAAAAATACTTGGTAACCCAGCGAGGAAAAACGTCAGCCAAATGACAATAGAAATTTGATTTTGGGTTCCTCTCATCGTCAAAAACGGATGACTATTCCAATGCAAGAAACGATTTCTTCTGAACATGTCGTAATCAGCGTAAAATCCAGATCAATCAGAAGGCATCCGCACCACAAAACTCGAGCCCACCCCCAACTCAGAAGTCAGCCCAATCTCCCCTCCCAACTGCTCTACCAGCGTCTTCACGATCGCCAGCCCGAGCCCCGACGAGCTCTCCCCTCCCGTGGGCCGCGCCGAGAGCTTGTGAAACTTGCGGTAGAGGTTTTTCTGGTCGGCTGGGGAAATGCCGGGGCCTTGGTCTTGGATGCTGATGCGTTGGTAGCCAGCATCTTGGGTGAGGGAAATCTGCACGTTTTTGCCCGAGGGCGAGAACTTGAGCGCATTGGAAATGAGATTTTCCAGTACGCGGCGCAGTTGATTGGGTTCTGTCTGGCAGATCACCTCGTCCGCTGGAAGCGCCGTCTCGAGGACAATGGATTTGCGGGCGGCCTCTGCCGAGAACGCAGCTGCGACCTCGGCCACGAGCGATTTCAGCGGCACGGGAACCTTTTGC
>JANORP010000498.1:0-11027 GCA_031415375.1 Bacteroidota bacterium
GATTTTTTTGCGTACTCAAAAGGTTTCAATTCAATAATTACCGCCTTGAGTCCGCTTGTAGAATGTGGGTCATGAGAAAAGAATAATGACAAATCCGGCTTGTCAAGTAGGCCATCGCCAGCAATTTCTTGGTCTCCAATACTTGAAAGTACTTCTTTTATACGTTTATCGCTAGCGGCATAACTGTAGCTAGTATATCGATCATCCAGTAGCCACAAATTATTTTTCCCTACAAAAAAATAGGAGTCATCCGTATTTTTTTCCATAAATAGACGATGTATCACCTTTTCAACTTTTTCTTTGTCTTCAAGCATAGATTTCAACCGCTCGATCACCTGCGTGCGGTCAAAAATATATGCGACTAATTCATTGTGTGTAATTTGAATTGCTTCCGCAAGATCTGCCTCGTCAAAACTTGTCTTTCCAGAATTAGCAAGGAAACGCTCCTTGGCAACATCAAAACGTTTCTTTGCCTTCTCAATTACTTGGCGCTTGTCCAAAAAGCCAATGACTTCCAAATCTGACTCTTCAATAAAGGGTAGTAGATACGGCCTATCCTCTTCAATCTCAAGAAGCCTCACAGAATTGAGCTTCGCACTTTCTTCCACGCCAGATTTCAGAAGCGTCATTACAGCCCTTTTCAACTCCATGTTAATCATTTCCCAAGAAAGATGGTTAAAGAGGTCTGTTTTTATTGGGTAGATATCAAAGTCATTTCTCTCATGGTTTACACTCCTGTCGAGAAAGTTTGATTCTAGCAGGAATATACCTGAGTACCCATTAGGAAGAGATACTTTGAAATCCTTGTCGGAAAAGTCACAAACTGTTCGGCTATTCCCGCAATAGGAGGCAAACAGTTTCCCAGGACTATTCTCCAGCTTGTATTGCAAAAGGAACTGATGGACTTGCCCAGAATGATCGGCAACACCAAAAGGTATGTGATTAAAATCGGGGACATCAGAATGCAAAATGCTCAAACTCAAACCATTCAACACATCAATGAAGTTGATTTCAAATGCTCTTGCTTTCTTTTTAAAGAAAAAAAGCGTTGCCATTAGGTTGATAAGTACCTTTTCCCGTATGTTTTCCAAGTTGAGGGTGATTCTTCGATCAATTCCTCGATCTACATTAAGATAATGCGAGGTAAGTGACGAAAATCGCACCTCTGTAAGATTTTCTTTGACATCTTTTTCCGTTTCGTCGATGTTTTCGGTATCGAAATTTAGATCAAATAGGAACGAACGCTCTGTTCCCAACTCTTTGATTGCGCTAGAATAAAGTACACGAGTGTAAACCTTTAGAAAAATGAATCGGCCAACACCTTTACAACCTAGACTTATCTTGAAAGCAGATCGGTATTTACAAAACGACTCAAAATTATCCCGATTAAACCCATCACCATTGTCGGTAATCAAGATATCGTCGACCTTTCTTTGTGCGATTCCTTCCCCTTCATTTGTCTGAAGTACTTGATTCGAGTTGAGAAAGCAATTCACTTTCGTGGAGTTTGAATGCAAAGCATTGGTAATAGCCTCGTAAAGGACATCATATTGAGTCACACGAAGACTCACATCTTCGGCTACAATTCTCCCAATCTCAGCTCCCATCTTACTCATAAATGCCCAAAATTTTAGTTCAAAACGATTTACAGACTCCAGACTCAACAAACACCTACTTTCTTTAGCTAATGGTTAGCAATTTACACAACATAGTAACATCGAACAATAAGAAAGGGAAAAGGGCGCTTCTTTTTCACACCATCCTACCTACTCTTTGGACAAAAAGCCCAGTTACGACGATCGCAACTGGGCTTTTTCATGCAATGGGAAATCGCTTATCTCACCAAGGTCGCGGGACCATTGTATTCTTTATCGGCGATTTTGACCAAGTAATAGTAGATGCCATCGTTGGCGTCATTGCCCTTGCTGTCTTTGCCATCCCAACCACTGACCTTGTTGTTGGACTGATACATCTTCACGCCCCAACGGTCAAAGATTTGTACCGTATAGGGCTGTGAGCCAGTATAGTTCACCAGAAAGACATCGTTCACACCATCCCCATTGGGGCTGAAGACGTTGGGGATGAACAGGTCAGGAGCCACCATAATATAGGGACCATGTACCACTTGGCTCACGCAACCATCGGCATTGATCACCGTCAATGTCACGTTGAACTCCCCGATGCCTGTGAAGGTATGCGATGGGTTCAACTCAGGCGAGGTGAGGCCGTCGCCAAAGCTCCAGATATAGCTCACGCCATCCTTGCTGTCATTGATGAAATTGACAATCGTATTGGGCAGCGACAAGGTGACCGGGTAGTTGGGATCGGAATGGAATGCGGCAACCGCAGGTTGCGAAACCGTGACGGTGACCGCGCTCGCAGACGATTCACAACCGCCCTCGGCGACGCCTATGAGGGTGACTTGGTAGGTGCCAGGTGTGGTATAGGTGTGGCTTGGCGAATGCTCATTGGTGACAGGGCTACCATCGCCAAAGTTCCAAGTATAAGCCACGCCATTGGCGGTGGTCTGCGTAAAAGCGACAGCATGCGGCGCGCAACCGTGGTCCAGCGAGCTCAGGTAGGCCACTTTGGGGGTCGGCAAGACTTGCACTGTGATCGAAGCCGTATCTGCGCATCCACCCACTGCACCCGTGAGGGTGTAGGTCGTCGTCACACTAGGTGTAGCGATGGTGCTGTCACCCGTAGGGTTGCTCAAGCTTGCAGCCGGGGTCCAGTTATAGACACCGCCTGATATGAGGGCTGTAGAACTGAGGTTCACAGAGCCGCCTTCGCAGATCGTGGCAGTATCAGTGGCGACTTCCAATCCCAAGTCTGGAATCACCGTGATGAACACGGAGTCGATCGTGGAGCAGACGCCAGTATAGACGAGCAAGTTATAATAACCAGATGCCGTCGGAAATGCAAATGGATCCAAGATACCTGGGTTGCTGAGTGTGCCGGCAGGCGTCCAAGTAAAGAAGATGTCGCCAACAGGTGCAGGATCGGTCGTCGTGAACGCATAACTACCCTGCAATTGCAGTTCATTACCCAGACACACGGTTGCATTGTCGCCTGCATCCGAGATCGGCGTCGGCAAGAGCGTCACCAAGACATCGTCTATGGGGCTCTTGCAGCCAAAGCTGGAAATCGCTTGCACGGAATAGACCGTCGTGCTCACGGGAGAGACATAAGGATCCTCGGCAGTCTGGCTCGAAATGTCTTGATTGGGTGTCCAGAGGTAAGTATAGGTCGCCGTGGAGTCTCCACCCGCCTGGGCATCGAGCATGATCTCGTCGCCGAGGCAGATCTCCCGGTCAGGGCCACCATTTACAGTCGGATTGGTGTGAACATTCAGCACCATGTCGTCACCATAACTCGGGCAGCCATTGCTCCACACGACCAAGGTGTAGATTGTAGTGATCGGCGGACTCGCAATCGGGTTGGGACCGATCGCCGTGGTAAGACCGACTGACGGTGTCCATTCAAATCGATAGACTGGACCAGCGCCATAACCCAAGCCTTGAATCTCGATCGAATCTCCAAGGCAGATGTCGAGGTCTGGACCTGCATCGGCAATCGGGATCGGATTCACATGCACGATCACCGTCGAAAGTGTATCGGTCGTCGTGTAGTCGCTGGTACAACCATTTCCAGCCGTGACCACGAGGGTATAGGCTGTCGTGGTGTCTGGACGCGCACAAGGATTCAGGATCGTCGTACTGTTGAGGCCATCGGGCTGGAACCATAGATAAGTATAGGGTCCTGGCGCGCCCGTGATCGTCGGCGTCAAAATCTGGCAAGGAGCACTATCCCCACAGAGATAGATATCGGGGCCCGCATCCACGATCGGCTTGGGCAATACCGTCACCAATACCGAATCGATGTTGCTGGTGCAGCCATTGGTGTCGGTCACCAATACATAGTAGTACTGGGTCACCGTCGGATTGGCGTTGGGGTTGTCGGAGTTGATGTTGGAGAGGCCACAGTTGCCGGTCTGGCAAGTCCATGTGTACCAGTAGCCAGGCGTACCGCCTGCGGCAAATGCTTGGATGCCCGTGCCCCCCTCGCCTTCGCAGAAGGAGACGTCGGGCCCCGTCGTCACTGTGGGAGGTGGGATGAGGCCCACCGTCGTACTGCCCACGATGGTACAACCATTGTCGTCGGTGACCGTCACCGAATATGTACCCGCATTGAGGCCAGCCGCCAATGGCGTCGTCTGCCCTTGGGGATCATTCCACAAATAAGTATAGCCTGGCGTTCCGCCCGATGCCTGCACGCCGGCCGTCCCATTGGGATTGGGCACCGCGCAGGAGGTCGGTGTATTCGTAAGTGTCACCGCCAAAGCCGTCGGCTGCTCGATCACGGTCGAAGCGGTATCGATACAACCATGTGCATCGGTGCACACGACGAGATATGTACCGACCGGCTGACCAAGCACGTTGGCACCTGGCACGTTGATCGGTAGCCAGAGGAACGTGTAGGGACCCACACCACCAGAGGCGGTGGCGACAAGGCGGCCATCGCTCCCACCAAAACAGCTCACATCAAAAGATCCTGCGATCACCGAGACCGGGCTAGGCTGGGACACGACCACGTTGGCCGAGGCTGAGCAACCTGTGCTATCGACGATGGTGACGCTATAGCTACCAGCGGCGAGATTGATCGCGGTCTGCGTCGTTTGATTGCTAGCCGCAGCATTCCACTGGTATTGGAAGGGCGCCATGCCCCCGACCGTATTCACAGTGGCGAGACCATCTGCACTGCCAAAGCATTGCGTAGCGATCTGCGTAGTCGTAGGCACGATCGGCGGCCATACTGTGACGACGACCGTGTCGATGCTCGAGCACCCTGTACCTTGATCGGTTGCCGTCTGTGTGTAAGTAAACGTCTGCGGGACTGTGCTGCTACTTGTAAGCGTCACATTGGTCTGAGACGCATTCGGAGTGCTGAGGCCTGTCGTGGGTGACCATGAATAAACATAGTTGGGAAGCCCAAGTGTACCAAGGGATCCCGAGGCACCGCTGCAAAAGGCTATATCAGGGCCAGCATTTGGAAATACACCTACAAACACGGTGGCTTGCCCTGTGTCGGCACCGACGCAGCCATTGCTATCGGTGATCTGCAGGATCCAACCATAAGTGCCCGATGCGGGGTAGATATGCGTGATACAAGAATCTTGCGCTTGTGGATTCGCAGTCAAACCGCCAGCACCAGTCCAAATAAACTGGAAAGGTGCCTGCCCTGTGAGGGAATCCGCGCAAAGGGTGACAGTACCACAACCATTGCTGGAGATATTGACCGTCCCTTCAAGGTTACCGACGACAATGGTGACCGTAAACTGGTTTGTCCCATAAATCGGGCAAGCATCATCGGTGGTCGTCATCAAGAAAGTGTAAACACCAGTCGCGGTCGGCGTCCAGCAAAATACGGCCGTCGGCGGATTGCCGGGAGTGCCAACCAAGGTATCGGCCATGCCAGGGTTGCCGAGCATGGTAAAGGTCGCACCGGGAATGTTTTGGCTCCACCAAGTCGTCACCGTCTGCCCAGCATTGGCATCGGCGGTAGGCAGGTTGAAACAAAGGTTGCTGTTGACACAGGTAGTGATGGTGAAGCCGTTGGAGGCACCACCCGAAATATTAGCAGGATTGCCGACCGTGGGCAAGTTATTGAGCGGACAGTTGAGCACTGTCATCTGGATATCGCGCACGATGGTGTTGATCAAAACGCCATTGCGCCATTCTTGCACATAGACACAAAATACACCGATCACCACGTTTCCAGGATTGGGTGCGACAGTAATGTCACCCGTAGCGGAATTGATGGTGACTGTCCAACTGGGACCCAGTGGGGCAATGGCACTGTAACCTCCATTGTAGTTGACCAATACATTGGGGTCTTGGTAACAAGGCCCGATGGAATAAACCAAGGAATCACCTTCAGGGTCAAAAGCACCTTGGTTAAAGGTAAATTGCTGACCGGCACAGATATAGGGAACCGGCGGATTCACAAATTGCGGAGAGCTATTGCAGGGTATAATGTTGGTATTGAGGGTGGTGGAGGTGATGGCGATGCCTTGGCCACCTGCATTTGCGAGCGAGGTAATCGATGGATTGCGACAGCAATCGTTCCACTGTAGCGTAAAAATACAGTTGGGGACACTGCAGATGTCGTAATCGGCAAACCAATAGTATTCCTCAGTACCATGTATTACGGAGCCGGGCACGGTACAGCCCGTCGATGCACCTGGGCATAGCGGCGTTACCTCTTGAATCGCAGGTTGCGACCATGGCGTGACCAGTGTCGGCTGCCCACAACCAGGAGTTTGGGCAAGAAAATCAGGTTGGTTGAGAAAGAGGGTGATGCCCGTGCAATCACGGTAGGCACGCAGGTGCACACGGATCGTGCAGGCATTCAGGCACTCATAGGTGAGGTCAACCCCCATGTTGTGAGATGCATGAACATGAGAATTGGAGAGAAAAAACGAAAGGAGCAATACTGTCAAAAAGACGAACCTTTTCATAGGCGCTTTGAAAAGCATATTTTTAGGTGGTAGGGAAAGCAATCAAATACAAGCTAAGTGCAATGCCGTCTGTATATCCAAGGCACAGATCAACAGCGAAAATTTACCTCCCGAAGGCTGATATGCCAAATTACCTAGCGCGAACTGCAAAATATGCCGCGTGAACGGATGGATTGGGTACAAATGAAGCGTCTCAAAAATGGGCGACTGCCCCTCCATTTCCCGTAGTTCTAGCTGTCACCATTGTATATTTTAAGACGCATTCAAGCGGATTGAAATGTCTATTAAAATGATCATTTTAAATCATATCCATTCATTGTCCACATGAAATATAATCACACAATCAATTCATATAAAACCATTTACAACAAAATAGATAAAGTGAATTCACATTCAATGTCCAGATCAGTCACATGTGATCACTCTCTGCGCCTTGCCCTGTCTTAAAAAAAGGTTGATGATTTGTCGCACGTCTTTGTTGTCTGTGAACGGCTGTATGCACTGCTTCAACAGCGCGACATCGTTGTCCATAAACTCATCCTCGACAAATCCATAGCCTGCATATTTACCATTTTCGACCAAAACGAGGGCCTTTTCCCCCTCCTTGCGCCCTTGATCGACGATCAGCAGATTGTGACCCGCATACTGCAAGCCATCAAGCACAAGCAAGGCACGCTCGTTGTACACATAAGCCGCCTCCAGGCCCGCACAAGCGCCAAGGCACTTGTGGATGCCGTGGTAAAAACAGGGACCCTTGCCCTTTTGCAAGCCCATGTGCCGCTGACAAAGTTGATGCTCGTCGAGCATGTGCTCGAGGTAGCCACGCGCCTCGCCGAGCGTCGAGAAGGCGCTCGCAGGCTCAGGACCACCCTTGCGGAGCCGCTCAATGCGAAATTGCAGGTAGCCATTGATGTCATAGGTCGCAAACAGCCCCACATTGAAACGCGACCGACGCTGCATGCGGTTGAAAATGGGCTTGAAGCGCTTGATCTCGTCGCTCTCCTTGAGCAATGCCACGAGTTCGCTGCCCGTAACCGCATAGCGGATATGGGCAATATTGGCTTTCATTTCAAGGGCCTTGCTATTGGTATTGTTGGCGAAATGGCTCAAAACACGGCTGCGAATGTCGATGCTCTTGCCGACATAGATCAGCTTGTGGTGCACATCGTAAAAATAATAAACGCCCGTGTCCTTGGGCAACCTGTCGATCTGATCCTTTTTGAGGTTGGCATCGGGGTTCATGCGACTCAACTGCGCAGCCTCGTTCACGTCTTGAGCGCGGGTGCGTGCCAGCGCTTGCAGGTGCACAAAGAGCTCGACGGTGACCTTGGCATCTGCCAAGGCGCGGTGAAACATCTTGGACTCAATCCCTAGCACACTGCACAAGGGTCCCAAGCTGTAGCTTTTGAGCCCCGGTAACAAGCTGCGACTCAGCTCCACAGTACACAAAACAGCACGCTTGTAGTCAAAACCGAGTGACTTGAATTCGTTGCGGATGAACCCGTAGTCGAATCTGGCATTGTGGGCGACGAGCGTGCAGCCCTCGGTGAGCTCCACGAGTTTGCGTGCAATCTCGTAAAATTTGGGAGCGCTTTCCACCATCTCATTGGTGATGCCAGTGATCGTTGAGATACGGTAGGGAATGCGCTTCTCAGGATCCACAAAGGTGCTGTATTCCTCAATGACCTGCTGCCCATCATGGATCACGATCCCGATTTCGGTAATGCGGTCACTTTGCGTGTTGCCGCCCGTGGTTTCGATATCGATGATTGCATACATCCCATCAAAACTAGCGGAATTCGTGGAGGTTTGGGAAGGTGTATCAAAAAAGAGTACAAAATGTGATGCCGACATGTGTGTGTGTGTGTGGGCAAAATGGTGGCCACACAACTTCTGGGTCATGGGCGCAAGCGCTTGACGGCTGGCAGGTGTGGCAAGCTAGATGTCGCAATGGTGTGCCGCGCAGGATGGCGGCGGTGTTGGGTGTGTGTTGGTGCTTTGACTCTCGGCGTTCCATCGGCATATTGTCGGGGTACAGTCGGGGTATGGTCGGGGTATTGTACCGAAAGGGCGCTGGTAGGCTTCCAATGCATTTGTAAAATTGCAATCAAAATAGCGATGTTGCTATGCTTGAATTTGCGGCGGGGGGTCGCTATATTTGAGATGTCTAGTATTCACCACTATCCTCTCTGGTTTATGAAAAAGTGCATCGCCCTGCTCTCATTTTTGCTGCTTGGCCTGTCGTGGGTGGCTGCCCAAAATACGGGGAATGGTGGTAGCGGCAATGGCTGCAATCAAGGAAATGGCCCCCAGGTCTATGGTCAAAACCAAGCTTCGCCTTACCAAAACTGGCCGCTGCCTGTGCGTATCTGGCTCGACAATGGGGCGCAAGGCGCGGTCCCAAGCTTGCTCATGGCGCGGGTGCGCATCGCGGCGCGGCCATGGTTGCAGCAGACTTTTGGGCTGAGCATGGGGCAGATCATCCAGAAATACAACAATGGGGAGATCACCGTGGTCTATTTGCCGACCTCGCCGCCGAGTGCGGTGCTGTCGTTTCGGGTGACTTATGAGGGGGGGGCAATCATCATTTCGATTGAGGATAGCCTTTAGCCGATATTTGTACTAGCTCCGTGACCTTAACTGAACCAAATAGCCTTTCAAATCAAAAATCGCGAAATAGACTTGAAATTCCTGCATGTTTGGATGACTTTCCAAGCCTGAAAGGAAATCATCAATCGCTGATGCCAATTCTGTATTTTGGTTGATGAGCGATTTGAACCCAGCGGCTAAAATTTCTACAAAATGATGGTCTGAATTGCGGGTTTTTGCGAAATAAACCATACGTCTAATGCAATTTTCAACTTCGTCCATTTCATTGGCCGAAAACCAAAAAACTAGTTCGAGTAGATAGCTACCAATCACTGAAGATGTGCGCTTCAAGTCAAGTTTTGCATGATTAATGATTGCCAACCAAGGCTTTGCAAGATCAAATTGCAAGGAACTGATGCAAAATTCTAGAACCTGCAGGCACAAACCATAGAGATAATCATGAACGATTTTAGGCTTTCCAATCTCTTTGAGGATCACTTTCAAACCTCGCTTGATGGCCTTGGCATCCCCGGATGACAACAATTGCCGCCCTTTGAGAAGTCGCCTGATCTCGATGAGTTCTGGCAAATGGAAGCGCCTTGCTGCTAGCGCCTGCATTTCAAACTGATCGAGGAGATTGAGCGCAGGCCCAAACTCCAGATTGGCGGAGCGCACAATGGCCTTGGTAAAAAATGCGGCCTCGATCACATCAAATGCCTCCCAATCGCCCCATAGCCAAGCCTCCCTTTCACTCAGGGCGATGGCCCAATCCAGCAAGTCTTCAAATGCTGCCGTCTCGCCAAGGAACCAAGCGCAAATCCATTTGGATCTGGCAAGCAAAAGTGTGGTCTTGGCGTGGTTGTCGGCAGCCATGGTCGGCAGCTGGGACGAGAGCAGCATTGCCTTCGTCTTGCGTCCCTCGACACCACCTTGCTTGAGTTCCATGGCAGCAAGAAGCCATCGCTTGCTTGCAATGTATGCAGATTGTCGGCTCTCCAACTGTGCCAACAAGTCGTCGATCAACGGCCACTTGGCGGCAGCGAGTTTGTTGCCGACCATGAAAAATGGCAAGCGCCCGCGCAAGCCCTGCATAAAATCAAGGTGTGTGAAGGTCTCATATCGGATGGCGAGCTTGATCGCCTTGGCGAGCACACGCTGTGCCTGCGCGGGCAGCCCCTTGTTCATAAAAGCATCGGCCGCATGGACGACCGTCTGCACCTTGGTCTCTGGCCTTCTGCGGCGATGGTACTCCCCGATCGCCTCGGCGATGCTGTCTTGCAGGCGGCTGCGCAGGGTGGCATAGCCAGCCTCGCTGAGGGCAGGGAATTGGGCGCGCATCTGCGCATCGGAATAGCCTTTTTTTGCATGCGCAATTGTAAAAAACAATAGCTCTTCGCCGCCCAGGCACTTGCGCACAAAAGCCCGCTCGACCTTGTCGAGCTGCGCGATCAATCCAAACAAGGCGATTTCTAAGGCCATAGCGCACACATGAATCCAGCGATTTCTCTCTGTGTCGGTAAGATACACAACTCTCCAGAGACAACAAACTCCCTTTTGTAAATTCAAAAACTGAACGGCATTCGTTTGGCAACACTTGGTTGCCAAGCTACCTTCGTCCTGTTGCCTGCCGAGAATGCTAGACAATTTGAGGTAGATGGCTGGAGCCGGGCAGCGGGCTGTAGGTTGGCAAATCTTACCCGCCTGCTCGGCGACTTTGCGGTCTTTGAGACGAAGATAGTTGATTGAATCAAAAGTACAAGCGCTTGCTGCAATGGCTGCAGCAACAACGATAGCCAATTTCATTTCCTCCCCATTGTGACCAGCTGTGTCACTTTTGCTTGTCGATGGGCATTGACGTCCTGCCCCTTGGCTTGAGGGGGATTTGTTCCGACGTTATTTCAAAGAGCCGTCCAGTTTT
>JANORP010000499.1:0-33906 GCA_031415375.1 Bacteroidota bacterium
GTATCGTGAGGCGCTAGATTTCTCCGCTACGTCTTGGTGCATTTGCTTCGGCTCCTTCAGAGCCTTGCAAATCCCCCAAGACTTCGGTCGAAATGACATGGCTTTTTTTGCTACTGTCAAAGTTCCGGATACTCATATAAAAAATCAATCAACAATCACGACAAAATCCAGTTGCACGTCGGTCGAACCGGGCGTGCAGGTGCCGTTTTTGGCACCGTCGGGTTGGTGGCGGAGTTCTACGCGCATCGTGCCTGTGCTAGGCAGCCCAGCGGCCCAGCTCGTCGTGATGCCGATGGGAAATGTACCGTCGCTGTCGGTCTTGGTAACCGTGACATTGGCACCGGTGGCCGTGTAACAAAAGAGGTGGTCAGCGGCCTCGGCCTGTACCTCGGTGGTGATGTTTTTGACATTGCTGGCGTCTGATTCGTCAAACAAGGCGATCCTGACATTGTAGGTCTTGGCGGAATCGAGCCTGATCGAGTCAAACCGCACGGGGCCAGCCCCGCCAGCGCCATCAGGGTCTGAGTAGATCGCTTCCAATACCGCAGCACCCGTGCTCACGTCGGTAAACGTAAGCGTCACCTTGGTGATCACTTCTTCCTCATTGGGATCATCAGGATCATCGGGCTTGCAGCTTGCAATGAAGATCACCGTAAATAGCAGCGCAAAGAGACTCAACATTGATGTCTTTTTCATATTCAATTGTCTTTTTTAGTATGAAGTGTAAAAGGTATTTTGACACGCAGGGAAAAATTGCGGCCCATTTCGTCGGCATAGTATCTGAAACGGTTCATGTATTCGCGGTAGCGGGCATCGAGCAGATTGTAGCAACCGAGGCTCATATCCATGGCAAAGCTGCCCAAGACGACCGTCGTAGAGGCTTCAGCATTCAGTAAGAAATAGGCTTGCGGCGGCAGCGCATAATCCACACCAGCAGGATAGCGGTTTTGATGCCGCGTAAACACGCCGCTTATGCTCAACGATGGTACATGAAAGCACTTGCCACCTGCAAATTCATAGCCTACTCCCGACTCAAATCGGTCGGCTGGCATGAAGATCAGCGGCAGGTCCAGCGTGAGGTTTTGCGCACGCACGATGCTCGCCTTGCCATACCACCGCAGGTGGTCCATCACATTCCAAGAAAATGCCGCATCAAAGCCCATGAAGCGCGCATCGACCTGCCGATACACAAATGTCGGGAATGCTCCGCGTATCGTGAGCGTGGCCGGCTGCACGGGCTCTTGGTAAATGAAATCGGTCATATAGTTGTAGTACACGCCAAACTCGCCTGTGAATTTACCATGCCCCTTGTATTGCAGCGACAAGGCACTGTTCCAAGCCTGCTCTTGCTTCAGGGTGCTGTCGCCGATCTCGTAACTCGCCGCGCCATGGTGCAAACCCCTGCTGTAGAGTTCATTCATGGTCGGTGGCCGCCATGCCGAGCCGAGATTGGCATGGATGCTCAGGTGCTCATCCACCCGCACCAATCCGCCGAGGCTCCCGCTCATGTTTTGCCAGGTTTTGATCGGGGAAATGACCTCTCCGCCCTGCCACATCCAAATTCGATTCCATCGGTAATCATACCGCACACCCGCCTCCAATTCCCAGCGCAACTTCACCAAGCGCTCGATCAGGAAGGGACCGACATTGTAATTGAGAAAATTGGGAATGAAGAAAAAGCCTTCGTATTTGTTGACTTGCGTCTGCCCCGTGAGGCCGACCATGCCCTTCCAGCCATGAAATTTATTGTGTTCCCAAAGCAGCTCGGCACTGGAAGTGCCAATGGCATAATCGAGCTGTGCGGCGCCTACATTGGCGGCAGAGGAGCGGTGATTGTCATATTCTTGCCGACGGTTGTGCTGGTAGGCGAATGTCAGGCTCAGGTTGCCGACGTGCCCGGTTTCCATCCATGCGCGCAGCTTGGCGAGGTCATGGTTGATGTGCTGGAAGGGCCGCCTGATCTCATAGTCAAAGACGCCCTGCACGAGCGGTGTATCACTTGCGATTGCAGTCTGAAAGTCGGTGAGATTACCGATGTGAGAGCCTGCGAAAATGCCGATGTCATTGCTAAAGTGGCTGTAGTAGGCCTCAACCCCATGACGTTCCTTGGCCCAGCCAAGAGTCGCGCTGTAATTGACCTCGCGAATCCCTGTATTGGCGAGCACATAATCTGGGCTGTGGACATTGCCGCCGCGCTTCACGGAACCTTGGATGCGCCATGCCAGGGGCATCGCGCGCTTGAAGCGACCCTCCAAGATGCCCGCAGTAGCGCCCATCCAGCCATTGCTCATGCCGACCAAATTCACGGAGCCATGGATGCCCGCAGAGTCGGGCAGTGCCCCCGGCTCCACCAGGATCACGCCCGCAATCGCGTCGGGGCCATAGCGCACGCCATTGGCACCTTTCACGACTGTGAGCTTGGTGGCCGTGAAGGGGTCGATCTCGGGGGCATGCTCGCTGCCCCATTGCTGGCTTTCCTGCCGCACGCCATTGTTCATGATCACGATGCGGTTGCTGTGCATCCCATGGATCATGGGCTTGAAGATGCTCGGCCCAGTTTGCAAAGCATTCACCCCCGACAACTCCTTGAGCGCCTCACCGAGCGACTTGCCGGCTGTCTTGTCGAGGTCCTTGCCACTGAGGGAGGATTCTGTCTGGGTAGGCTTGGGATCGGGATGCTTGTCGTGGATGTGTACCGTGTCGAGATGACTTTGGCTATGCGGCAATTGGATGTCGAAATGGGTGTTTTCTTCAATCACCACCCCAAAGTCTTGGGTGTCGCAGCCGATGTGGGAGATGGTGAGCGTATCGGGGCCATCGCAGAGACCATCGATGCGGTACTCGCCATTCATACCGGTCACAGCGCCGCTGCCACCGCGCTTGAAATAGACCTTGGCATAGACCAACGGTTCCAGCGTCTCACTGTCTGTGACCACGCCATAGATGGCATGGTTGCAGTGACGACCGCCGGGTTGTGCATAGGCATTGAGACTCAGGCTGATCCCCAACACGCACAGCATGAACTGTACAAATCTGGCAGACATCTAGATTGCCGTTGAATGAATTCTTTGGGAAAAGGAATTGTGGATCGGGCAAACCCCATCTAGGGCAGAGCGATCCAACCACAAGTTTACGGTCAGGCTATGGGAGGCCCGCGCAAGCTACAGGCACTCACCTGTGCAGGAGCGCAGATCTGTGAGCGCAGCATTACATGTGCGCAACACGTCGTGGGTGCGACCAAGTACGGGATAGCCACCGACTGAAAGGACGATGCAGGGGCATAATCACACAACGGGCAGCTTTCATGATCGATCTGATCGTAGTTGCCCGCATCGCCATGGCCTACATGCTCGTCATACCCATTGTTGCAATCATGTACCCATGTGCGTGGCAATGCGATCGCAAAAGTTGCGATGAGCATGATCCAAGCGATATGGGGGCGAAAGTGACGCATCTAGAGTATTTAGAAATACAAATATATCACACAAAACCTTACATGCAACATAGTTGCAAATAATATTTCCTGACTTTGCAAATGCGGCTCGCTTTGAACAAGATGCCGCAGCAAAAGTTTACCAAGTGCTGGCCCCAATCCGTCAGCTGCCTGCGCCCCTACCGCGCATTTCCTATCGCTCTTTCCCAAATCCTTTCCCCAGCCGAATCATCCATCATCGCACATTACGCATCTCCAATCGCAAACTGCTTTCTGCCATCTAATCTCTAATCTCACTCACCCATTCTCCATGTCACCCACATTCATACTTACAATTATCATTCTGATCGTGAGCCTTGGTTATGCCTTGGACCGTGTCTTGGAGTTGCTCAACCTGAGGCAGATGCGCGCCGAATTGCCAGAAAAACTGCGCCCCTTTTACGATGAGGAGAAATACCGCCGCTCCCAGCAATACCAGCGCGAGAAGGCCCGTTTTGGCTTGCTGGGTTCTACGATGAGTTTCATAGCCTCACTCATTGTCTTGGCCACAGGTGCCCTGGGCATGCTCGATGGCTGGTTGCGCACATTTACCATGGATCCATTTTGGTTGGCGCTGGCCTTTTTTGGCATCTTGGCGATGGCGAGCGACCTCATGGGCATCCCCTTTTCCCTTTACAACACCTTTGTGATTGAGGAGAAATATGGCTTCAACAAGACCACGCTCAAGACTTGGATCCTCGACAAGGTCAAAGGTTTGCTGCTCGCAGCCCTGATCGGGCCAGCCATCCTCTTCGTTTTCATCTGGCTGGTCGATACTTGGAAAGAAGACTTTTGGATCTGGTTTTGGATCGGCATCTCGGGTTTCTCCTTGCTGATGCAATTTTTGTACACGAGTGTGCTCTTGCCACTCTTCAACAAGCTGCGCCCCTTGGAATCTGGCGAATTGCGCACTGCGATCGAACAATACAGCACCAAGGTAGGATTCCCGCTGGGCAATATCATGGTCATGGACGGCTCCAAGCGCAGCTCCAAGGCCAATGCATTTTTTGCAGGTTTTGGCTCCAAGAAGCGCATTGTCCTCTTTGACACGCTCATCGCACAGATGTCGCAGTCAGAGATCCTCGCGGTGCTGGCCCACGAGGTCGGCCACTACAAGCGCAAACACATCCCCCAAGGCATGGTCTTAGGCGTCTTGCAAGTCGGATTCATGCTCTTTATCCTCTCGCGCCTACTTTTGCAGCCAGCCCTTTCCGAGGCACTTGGAGCCAGTGATACGGGCATACACCTGGGCTTGATCGCCTTCTTCCTGCTCTTCTCCCCCATCTCCCAGCTCACGAGCCTCTTGATGAACCTGCTCTCACGCAAAAATGAGTATGAAGCCGATGCTTATGCCCGCGACACCTTTGAGGGCTTGAGCCTGGAAAGCGCCCTCATCAAGCTGCATACCGAGACGCTGAGCAACCTGGAGCCGCATCCAGCTTATGTGTTTTTGCACTATTCACACCCGACTTTGTTGCAACGCATCGCGGCTTTGCGCAGCTGAGCGGCAGAGTCTGCTGGTTCACCGCCTTTGCCCTTGCCATTGTCCCCACATTCCTCGAAATTTCCGACTATGAAACTCCATCGTCTGTCGCTCGCCCTGCTGCCGATCATTTTTTGGTCTTCCTGTCAAAGCCTGTACATCCCCAATGGCCCCAATGTGCCCTTGATGAGCCAAGGCGACGAGTTGCAGGTCGGCTTAAACGTGGGCACCAATGGCTATGGCGCCCAAATCGCCTACAGCCCCTACTACCACTGGGCCATCGCCACGACGGGCAATACCTTCTCGATCAAGGGTGGCAATGGCTACACCAACTTTGAGACCTCCTACAGACACCTTTATGGCGAGGCTGCAACCGGCTACTACACCCGCCTGAGCAAGCATGCCCGCCTCGAGGTCCTCGGCGGCTACGGCGCCGGACAGACCGGGCAGCCCGACGACGACAAACATCTTTACCGCCGCATATTCGTGCAGCCAAGCATTGGCATCAGCTCAGCATTTTTTGACGCCGGCTTCACCCCGCGTCTGAGTTTTGTCAATCATTACCGCGACTTCATCGCTGGCGTCACCACCAAACCCAACGAGCCGGGCACCTTTCTGGAGCCCACGATCACCCTGCGCGCCGGCATGGAGGAATTCAAATTCCAAATGCAAGGCGGCCTCGCCTTCCCCATGGCCAAGACCAACTTCAGCTACCGCAAATCCTTCATCAGCTTCGGGTTTCACCTCACGTTTATCAAGGACTTCGAGAAGTTTAGGTGAGCGTTCGGTAGCCCTCACGTCTCGGCGCACGCGCCCCAAGGCGATGCTTGTGAGCCCACGCACGATTGCGCCCGTCACACAAAGACCTACGCCGAAACGGCGCATGCTTACGCATGTGCCGTTTCGGCGTTGGCCTTTGCGACTACCGCTTGCGCATTGCAATCGGCGACATTTCTTTTACAGCGCCCCGCCATCGGTCGGCTGCTGCTGCGTGCCGGGGGTGCTGAAGTGGCCGGCGCTGCCGCCCCCACTACTGCCAAAGCTGAAGCCCACCTTGCCCATGCCTGTGCCGGCGATCTCATCGTTGTCCTTTTCAAACTCCAGGACGTCGGCGAGGATGAGGCTGTGCATCATCTCGGGTAGGCGCTGCAACTCAGGCATGCTTGCAAGCCGCAAATGCTGATTTTTCACAGCTTCCTCTACGACCTTGCGCACGGTGCGCGCGTTCCCAAAGAATTTGTCTTTGCGATCGTAGCGGAAGGCAAAGTATTTCTTGAGGTGCGCCTCGGCCGCGATGTCGGGTGTGAGTTCAGATTTCTTGAGCATCTGCGTGCAGATTTCCCAGAGGTCAGCAGGGAGGTAATCTTCAAAATTGAAGACCTTGTCGAAGCGCGACTTCAGACCTGGATTGGCCTCCAAGAAGCTCTTCATATTGTCGGGATAACCCGCAGCAATCACGATAAATTCGCCGCGCTTGTCTTCCATGCGCTTGAGGATGGTCTCGACGGCTTCCTTGCCAAAATCGTTGCCACCCGAGGCGGTGAGGGCATAAGCCTCGTCGATAAACAAGACGCCACCCTTTGCGAGGTCGAGCTTCTCGGTCGTGCGGATGGCCGTTTGCCCCACATAGCCGCCTACCAAGCCTGCGCGATCGACCTCCACGATATGCCCACGCTCCAAAATGCCCAAGGCCTTGAAAATCTTGGCGAGAATGCGCGCCACCGTCGTCTTGCCAGTGCCGGGATTGCCCGCAAAGACCGAGTGGAGGGAGAATGTATTGAGTACGTCCTTGCCGATCTCGCGGTAAAACTTCACAAGTTTCACCAATTCGTTGATCTCAGTTTTCACGCTCACCATGCCGATCATGGCGTTGAGTTCGGCCATGGCATCTTGCAACAAAGCGTGGTCGATCGGGATGTCGGCCGTGATCTTGTGCTCCTCGCCATAGATTTTGCGCACGTCTTCGACCTTGATGAGGCTCAGATCCTCGTCGGTGAGCTCGGTCAGCTCGATCCCCGAACTCATGACGCGCAAGCCCATGTTCATCTTGGCTTCATCGATGATGCCATTCACGAGACGTGCATTGCCAAAGGTCCTGTCGCGGTTGCGGTAGGCCTCTACGAGTTTCTCGTAGATCACCGTCTTGGCTTCCTCTGTGAGCTTAACGGCCCGCTTCTCGGTAGAGTAGAGCGCGATCTGCAACAAGTCTTGCGGCAGGTAGTCGGGGAAGTCATAGTACATATTGAAGCGCGACTTGAGTCCCGGATTGCTCTCGAGAAAAGTACGCATCTCCTCGGGGTAGCCTGCAACCAGGATCGCAATGCCATGCACGCCCTCAGACATCTCCTTGATCAAGATCTCGATCACCTCGCGGCCATAGTCCTTGCCGTCGTCTTTGGAGCGGGCCAGCGAATAGGCCTCGTCGATAAAGAGGATGCCGCCGGCAGCCTTCTTGATCGCCTCCTTCACTTTGGGAGCCGTCTGCCCGATAAATTCGCCGACCAGGTCGGCGCGATCGACTTCATGCACATGCCCCTTGGTGAGCAGGCCCATCTTCAAATAGATTTGCCCCAGCATCTTGGCGACCGTCGTCTTGCCCGTGCCAGGATTGCCCATGAAGACCGCGTGCAGGCTGATGCGTTGTGGGTCTTCAAAGCCCTTCTCGGCCCTCAGCCGCAAGAAGTTGAGGTATTGCGTGTATTCGCGGAGTTTTTTCTTGATGGACTCCAGGCCGATGAGGGCATCGAGTTCCTTCATCAAATCCTCGAGGGAGGGCTCCTTGGGCGCAGTATTGGGCATCACAGGGGCACCCGTGGGCGCCAGCAAGACCTGCGTTTCGCCCTCGGTATAGCCGGCGCCTACCTCAAAGGGCACCACCGCCACCAATTGCTCCATGAATACAATCTCCAAGGTATAGGTATCGTGGTACCAAGTGCCACGTGTGTCGCTGCCCCAGCCCGAGCAGATCTCGATCGTCTCTTGGCTTTGGCGCACCGTCACCAGCTCCTCGGTGCGGCCCTTGAGTTGCCGCGCATCGTTGTAGAAATTGAAGACCACCTCGCAGCTCCAGTCCTCGTCGCGGATCTGGTTCAAGAGGGTGAGTTCTCCCCAACTGTAGCGCGTATCGACTTGGTCAAACTTCGTATAGAACTTACGTTCGGTCGCGACGGGCAAGACATTGGGGCCTTCAAACAGCCGCAATGACTTCAGCAAGAAATACGGATTGTTGCTAGGAGACACAGGTCCACGCGCTTCCACATGAAACTTGGCCTCCCCCACGACATTGCCATCGAGCGAAGCGACCCAGAGGAAAGTGCCTTTTTTCCAGTGCGTGCCCGGTGTCGCATTGCCCCACCCCTCGCGGATATAGACGATATTTTCAGCCGAGCCCACCTTGCGATCGACATCGATGCTGCAGACCTCACGCGTGCGCAGCCCCTCTGGGCTCAGCTCGTGGCACTTGAGATTGACCTTGACTTCCCAGTCCTGCTCGTCAAAGAGCTTGTTGTAAAAGGAAAATTCGGCATACACATAAGTGAGCTCAGAGCTCTCGAAGACACGACGGTACTTCTTTTTGCCCTCAGCCAGCCACTCAGTGGAGGCATAGCACTTGATATCCAAAAACTTGAAAGCAACAAAGTTGGGGCCCTTTTCTAGCGACATACGGCACTCTTGATTCTAGGTATAAACAAACCAAGGGTAAATTTAGGAATTGCAGATGGATATTGGAGAATGGAATGTGGGGGGAGGAGGAAAATTGTTGGGAAAGCAGGCGATGATGTCACGATGAGCAATCTCATTGGCTCATGTTTCTGGATTCGACCCCAAAAACACCTCCTGCTCCAGCCCCTTCCCAAACCGCTCGATCAACCCCAAAGCCTCCAAAACCGCCGGCTCATCAATCCCCGCACGGTCGATCTGCAAGGATTGCTGCACATACAAGGCGCGATTGCCATGGGCGGCCATCAATTCCGCCGTTCCCTCCGGCAAAAAGAAGGATGCCCGCGTGCCCAAAACCGCCTTGTATTCGTTCCAATAAATATTCAGTCCCGCAAAATCGATGTCCCCAAAATGCAAGTATGGATTCGGAATCCCCGCCAACCACCGCAGCAAATCCTTCCCCTGCGGATAACGCGACACAAACAAGGGCTGCAAATCCGCAAACAGATACCGCTGCCTGCGTATCTCCCGAAAACTCTCCGGATTCTCCATGCCCACGACCGTGACCCCGGGCGCAGGCAAAAAGGATTCAAAATCAGCAACAAAGGCATAAGTGCCCTCCACTGGGGCCAAAATCCACTCACGCCCATTCAACACACAGGGAATCGGATCATAAGCATTCACCAAGAATCCCTGAAAACTCCGCTGCCTCCGCAACTTGGAATCCGCGCCTAGCACCACGGCATCCGCACCGCTCAAGCCGGGATCGGCAAAATGTTGCACATAATCCGCCAAGTCTGGGATGCCAAAATGGTTGTGCAGATAATGCGCAAAAGCCCGCGCATCGGGTAGGCGGATGGACTCCTTGCTGCGGCCTTGCAACTGTCGGTACAGCACGCCTTGCTCCACCATCGCATCCACCACTTCGTGCCGCAATTGGCTGGCAGGCAAGCTGCTGCCTCCCTGCAAAATCAGTAATTTTTTGGCGAGGCCGAGGGGTAAATTCATCCTGCAATGTCTTGGGTAAGGATACGGTGAATCTTGGTGATGCTTTGCGCGTCCTTGTGCAATTTGTAGATATAGCGAAAGGCCAGCGCATCGTTCTCGATCGGCGAACTATTGATGAGGAAAATATTGCGCTCGTTGCCAAATTGCAGGATGCCGCGCACATTGGTGGGGTGCAATTTGCCGATCTCATCCATCATGCAGTGCAATTTGAAATCCTTGAAGCGCCGCGAAGCGCCCTCCTTGAAGACATTGAGCAGCATGATGTTGAGCATCGCCTTCACCAAGACGTCGGTGCCCTCTGAGCCGACATTGCTCAGCTTCTCGACCCAGCCGGTGTCGTTCAGGTTTTCCTCGATCCGGAACCGCAATTCAAACGAGTCCGCCAGCGAAATCTGATCGCGCCGCTGCTCCCCGATCTTGCGGTGAAATTGTTTGAGCAGGTCCACGGCTTCCTTGTTTTTGCGGTCTTGGTTGTTGCTGGAGAATAAATTCGCAGCGCCCAATTCCAAGCCATTCGTATCGTTGAATTGTTTGATGGCGAGCAACAAACCCACGATCTCATTTTTACTAGGATCCACACGCAACTCGATGCGCTTGATCGCGCCAACGAAGTTTTTGGCAGCAAAATCATCGTTGATGCGGCGCACGACCGTTTGGATTTTGCCCGTCTCCGCCATCATGCCCGAGGTTTCTTTGCCGATGGTCGAGATGATGTAGGCAAATCGCTCATTCACCTCTTTTTCAATGCGCTCAATCTTCTTTTCCTCCACAAAATCGCTCAGCATCTGCGCAAATGCAAGGTAAGACGCAAGGTCACCCACCTGCCGATTGAACTGGAAAATATTGCCCTCGCTGAATTTCCCCAAGAAATCGACCACAGCCTTCGTCAATTCATCTGTGCGGCGGCGCAATTTGCCATATTCGACATCCCGCAATTGCACGATCAGCTGCGTCACGCGCAAGCTCGTCTTGTGCGCATCCGAGGACACAATATGCGCTTCTAAACTTGCATACAAATCCGTCGCTTGAAACTCGGTCATCGCCAATTCATCCTCCGCAATCTCCTTCAATTTCTCTGCGATCCCCGTAATCAGGGCCTGCACCTTGCCGAGCTCGGTCCGAACCTTGTCCATCAACCGCGCCCGGCGGTCGCGCTCTTGTTCCAATTGTTGCTCCAGCGCCTGCTTTCGCGCCTTGAAGGCGCCCACCTGATTCAAAACCTCGCGTTTGTCCTTCTCATATTCGATCACCAACACCCGCAGCCCATCGATTTCCGCCAATTCCCGCGTCAACGCCTGAATCTCCTGCTCGACAAATTGCAGGCGCTGCGTATCCACGCCTTGCGCCTTCAATTCCTGCGATTTATTCGCCTCGATGGCCTGTTTCCGCGCCGCGAAATTCAGCTTCTCAGCGACAATCGCCGCCTCAATATCCGCCTTTTGCGCCGCACAAACTGTCCCCTCCGCAGCCAATTGCTGATCGCGTTCCCGCAGCACAGCCCGCAATTGTTTTTCCAAATCAGCCGCCAATTCCCGCACAGTGCCATCTGCCGCCTGCTCCACCTCGACGGCCGCACGCAAACTTTGCTCCAAAGCCAAAATAGCACGGTCCTTTTCGGCAGCAGCCCGCCGCACCGTCTCCTCCAATTTCACCTTGCCCTCATCCTGCAAACGGCGATTTTGCTCCAGCTGATAATTGCGCTCATGCACCAGGTCCTTGCACTCCTTGATGCGCACATGAAAGCGCTTGCGCAAATTTTCCTTGGCCTCAATGCCAGCGGTTTGCACGGCCTCGCTCTCCAACGCCAATTGCCGATTGCGGTCGAGCAAACCCTGCCGTTCATAAGCATAATCTTCGACCGTTTTCACCGTCTTTTGCACCTGCTCCAAGTCGATCTCCACGCCATACAAACCCAAGCTTTCGGGCAATTTGCGCGGCGAAAGATCATTGTGAAACAAAATCGCATCCGCATCGATCACCTTGCCGATCGTATTCTCCCAACCGGGATATTCCGTAGCAAGCCAACCATACAGCGAGGTTTTGCTGTTCTCCAAATAACCCTCGATAGAGATGATTTGGGCTTGTTGCGCCACAATTTGCGCCTGCAAGGTCTCCCATTGGGCATCGTTCGCTTTTTGCAATTCCTTCTCTTCCCATTCCAATTTCTGCAAGAGCGCATCCAAATTACGCTGCGCCTCATTGCGCTCGGCTTGGAACTGCCGCTGCGCATCTTCGAGCTTGCGCTGTGCATCGCGCAAACCCTCGATCTCATCTTGCAAAAACCGCTGCTTCTCCAAGCCATCGCGCTGATGCTGAAGCCCCATCCGCTCGCCACGCCGCAGGTCCAGCGTCTCCCGCGCCTGCCCCATCGCCTGCTGTTGCGCCTCCCGCAATTCGCTCGCCAATTGTGCCACACGCTGCCGCACCTGCTCTTGCGCTTGCATCAATTCCTGCTCCAATTTCAGCAAGGCCTGCTGCATCCGGTTCACATATTCCCCCAACTGATTGTCCACCGCATCCAACTGAAGCTGAAACGATTGCGCCAATGCCTGCTGCTGCAATACCAGCGATTGTTGCTCGCCCTTGAGATTGCCCAAGGTGCCCTCATGGATCGGCTTTTGCGCCACGCGCGACAGCACCGCATCGATCTTGGCGTCCTCATATTTCTTCGCCAATTCGCGGGCCGTCTTCAACTTGGCTTCGATTGCGCCCACATCCTTGTTAAATTTTTCCTCCGCCTTTTTCCCTTCATCCGCCAAGCGTGCCAAACGCTCCTTGACCTGCATTTCATCTGCCTGCCGCTCTCCCAGCTGCTTCGCCAAGAGCGGATGCGCATCCTGCAAAGCCGCAAACGCAGCCCCCAGAGCCTGCGCCAAGCCGACTTTTTCCCGCTCCAAATACAAGATCATATTGTAGTGCCCCGTGATGGCATGCGCCTGCTCGCGGGTCTTGAGCTCGTTGAATTTCTGAATGTCAGCGAGCTGTGTATCAAAGCCTTTGAGGTGGCGGTTATAGGTCGTGAGGTCGATCATCACATCATTTTCAAGCGAGGAAATGATCGTCTGCTTGATAAAATCGGCCTCCATTTTGGAGTTCAAAAAGACATTTTGGATCGTCTTCGGAATATTGCCATACTCCTTGCTCTCCATCAAGGCATAGCGCTTGAATTCGCTCTTTTTCCCATCTTGATTGCCATACAAAATGTCGCGGTACTCGGCATATTGTTCGATTTTGCGCTTCGAATAAAAGATGCGTTGCGTGTCCAGGCGACCCGCGATGCGCTCCCATTGCTCGGCAACCGCACCATTCGCATCCACAAAAAATCCCTGCTGATAGGCCCCATCGATGAAGCGAAAACAGATGCGATTTTGGGACTTGTAAGTCACCACACAAAAGCGCTCCTCGTCCCGCGCCACCTCATACACCACGTAGGAATTGGGGAAGGGAAAATAATAATCCGCGTAGCCCTTTTTCTCGCGGGGAATGCCCAAACTTTGCGTGTCGGCATTGTAAAAAAAGAGGATGGCCCGCAGCAAAGTACTCTTCCCCACACCCTGTGTACCAATGAAATGCACATTCCCATCCAAATTGATTTCCGCATATTGGATGTGGGCGCTGTGAATGAAAACAATCTTATTCAGGAATCTCATCTTGCACCTCGTCGGGGATTTGAATGTTTTGGATCAGGTCTTCCAAATAATGGAATGACGACAAAATCTTGTAGGATTTGAGGATCTCGCTTTCCAGATCTGCAAACGTATCCTCGCAGAGGCTTTTCACCAGTTTTTGTATGCTGTCGGAGTAGGAATCCTCCTTGCTTTTGCGCAATTGTTCCAGCTTATTGCGTAGGTTCACGTCCACCTGCACCTTCACTGCAACATCCGAAACCGTAAAGGAATAGCCGACCCCAAAAGCCATGTCATAAGCCTTAAAAAAGTCCACCACGTCGATCCAGTGATAGGCCGCATCCAATTTGCGCTCGATGCTCTGCTTGTTTTCGTTGCGGGAAAAATAATAGTATTCATTGCCCTTTTCCAGCACAAAGTTGATCGCCGCAAAATAGCCTTGCAGCGCCGCATAATTGTCGGGCTCATCGATGATCGCATACAATTGCCGCGTGCGCTCCGTCGCCGAATTCGAGCAAATAAACGCGCCCTTGCTCAGCACCTCAAATATTTCCGCCGTTCGTTTCGGGATTTCCATCGTCGCATTATTTCGGGTAAACAAGCGCGTACTCCAATTGCTCAGGTTGCCCCTCGACAGCAACATGGCGCTGATACTTCTCCGTGAGCAACAGCTCATCCTCATAAATCGCAATCACCTGACAGTAAAGGGTCACGCGCTCCGCAAAACCCACTTCCCGCGCAAAATTGTATTGCATCACAAAGTCAAACAAATGATTGCCCGAGGCCACAAAATTATTTTTTAAGGCCATCAAATCAATCGGAACCTCCTTTTCCACGACCGGCAGCAGCGCCTCCGCAGACAAGTTTGCGCCCATGGACAGCAGCACGCGTGCGCGTTTGCCCTTGCGCGCGCTCACCTTGCGAATAAGCGCATACACCTCATCCGAGCGCAGGCCATCCAGCGACAAATTCAGAGAATAAGCAGGTTTCGGCTCAAACACCAGCGCCTTATTGTGTTGCAAAAGCGCCACCAGATTTGTCTTGCCGCGCAACTCATATTGGTCCCGCAGATACTTCACCTTGCGCAATTGCGCGATGAAATTGCTGTGGTACTTTACCTGATTGATGTATTCGATGATCTGCTTGCGCACCTCGATCATATTTTGCCTTGCCTCGCCCAGGTGTTTGCGCAAGTCCAGCACAATATACCGCAGCTCCTCATCCGCAGCATTTTGGAAAAAAGTCGGCTCATCCTCCGTCACCAGCCGGTCGGTGGACTCCACGAGCGCCTGCAGCAGCAGCAACTTCTCCTTTTGCCGTTCCAGCTTCCCCAACTTGATCTTGTAATTCGGCTCCGTTTTGAACGTATTCTCGATATTGCGGTGCAAATCGATCAGATTGCGTTGCGTGACCCGATCAATCTTGCGCAGGGCCCCCTTCACCGCCTTCAAATACTTGTAGCGGTCC
The DNA here is from genome assembly GCA_031415375.1 of Bacteroidota bacterium. GTDB lineage: Bacteria > Bacteroidota > Bacteroidia > J057 > JADKCL01 > JADKCL01. The sequence continues at coordinate 14,717 of JANORP010000499.1, forward strand.
GCGTCGCTGTTCGCCTGGAGATAATACAAAATATACTCCTGCCGCACCTGTTGAATATTCTCATCAATATTCGCCAGATTGATCTCCTCATTCACCTCCAGCACCTGCTCAAAAAACTGCAAAAACTGATCGTCCAGCTCAAGATAAGGCCCATTTTGCACCACAACCTGCTTATTCACCAGCAGCGGCACCGCACCCTCATCACTCGCCAGCAACAACAAAGCATCCTCATATTTATAAGCCAGCGCCTTCCGCTTCTCAAACAACTCCGCCAACAACACCCGCCCCCGCGCCAGCGTCTTCAACAAATCCTGGATATCTTGGAATTGGTTCATGGGGCCATCAAATCAGCATCAGCAGACCGAAGATCAATATTTTGCGAACAGTAAAACCATGAGGCAAGGTAGTGCAATTTTGGAGTTGGTGCAAGGGGGGATTGCCCGAAACAGGACTTTCGCACAAAACCTGCAAGCGGCGGCGGCGCCTGACCCGATCAAGGATCTGGAGCGCACGCTGATCGAAATCGAGCCAATGGCGAGCGTTGCCGCATAAAAATGGAGTCCAAATAGCTTGATTAGAACAATCATTCACCTAAAAGTACTTCAAGCCCAATTGGTACTCGCTGTCCCACTTATTCCACTATCCAAAATCAATCCCCCACATTTCCGGTTTCTGCGACTCTATTGCCAATCGAAAAAATACTATTGATCCCAATCCTATCTTAAGGGGGCAGGTCAGATATGCCCTTCGGAAGGTGTTGCAGTTTGGTCATCGCACAACCTGTCGAGTTGCGCTTGGCGCCACTGTTCGATTTGCACGAGTGCAATCTCCTTTTGCGCGAGCGCGATCTTTTCCACCAAGTCCGAATAGCTTGCCAACTCTTTTTCCACGGCAGCTACTTGCTTTTTGGTGTCCAATTCCACCTTGGCTTTTCGGGCTGCCAGATGGTCCTCGGCAAGGTCGCTTTCACGCTGCTCTAGTGCGCGTCGATGTCGCTCCTCCTCAGCCCGCGCATTTTCGGTCGCCACATTCAGCACACTGATCCTCTGGGCGGTCTCGGCCTGCCGAGCAAGCCATTGTTGCACTTCATACGCTTCCAAGGCGTCATCATAATCTCCTCTTTTGGAAAGCAACTTTGCAAGTACGGGCGAAATTTCCACGACAATGAAAAGCATGGTGATCAACAGCGAAATCCACCAGATGGAAGGTTCGTGCGCCTTGAGACTCTCGAGTGCCTCAATTTGGGGGATGATAGAATTGTCAAATGAGCGTTCACGATTTTCTTTGAGAGCGCCAAATTTTGCATTCGCCTGCATTCTAGCCGACAGCAAGGATTGCTTTTGAGCGCTCAAGCTATGCTGATTGGTTTGGTATTGCGCTCGCAATTCAGCATCGTACCGTTTCTTTTCTGACTCCATCTCGAACTCGATCGGAGAGCATTTCGCTTGCAGATTCTTGATATCGCTATTTGCCTGAAAGATTGCTTGACTCCAGTCCCTCATCGACTTGATTCCGGTTGGTGATTCCAGCCAAATTGTGCTACCTTTCTTTTGATCAATGAGTGATCGGAAATATTGAATGTCTTGGTATTTCTTATTAATATCGGGTGTGATCTTTGCGATGCATTCCCGATAGTTTTGTTCCAAGCTCAAATATTGCGCCGACTTTTGATTGGAGGCGATCTTTTTGGACAGGTCGCTATCTTCTTTTTGCAGGTCATCCAATAGTTGCTCCTTGAGGGGAATGCCAGACTCATTGCTTGGCCGAATACTATCGATCTTCCACTGTTCGGCTTTCATGTTTTCGAGTTCCACTTGTAACCGGCCCTCAAAAATTTTGATTTCCAAAGGCTTGGAGATGACCAATGACACCAAGATCGCGACCGCAAACCGGATCAATACGAAAATCAGTTCACGCAAATCTTCCCAGATTCGCCCGCCCCACCACTTTGTGCGACCATAGGCAGACTCGCCCCCTTGCGACCGAATGTTCATTTGGGGAGCCTTGCGCATGCTCGTAACAATGGTGCGATCCATTACAAAGATCATGCTGCCCCAAAGCAATGCCACCGCAACCGACACGATGTAGGAGTCAAAGATCGAATACATCGCAAAGGCCATCGACACAGTCGCAAGCAGCGCTGTCATGAGGATCGTTGCACCAATATTGTCATAGCGACTGTGATCGGTTTCACAGCGCGCGAGGATGCCTACGTTTGCGCCCGCGCAGCGCCATAGGAATTTGCGAATTTTCATATTTCGAGGAGATTTTCAGGTTGTGAATCGACTTGTATTGGATCAAGGGCAAGTATGGTGGTGACATATTTCATCTCAGCATCCAATATGCTTGCAAGGCCGCATGCAGCTTGCAAGAGCTCCAGACTATGAAAAGTTAGGTCAGGAATCGAATTGGTTGCCAAGTCTATCGAAAAGGAATGCTGGATCGATGGGTAAGGAATGGATGGCAAGTTCTGGGGAAGCGCAATCACAGTAACATCGATTTTTACCTGCACTTGCATTCCATCTATGCTTACCGCCTTGAGGTAAACAGTCTGGCTCACAGCAAGCTTGCATCGACAACTGGACATTCCCGTGACTTCGATGGTTTTACTGTCGTGAATGAAATAAACCTTGGCGGCAGCTACTGCCTCCCATGCAAACTCAATATCTTCTCCCTCTACAATGCTGTTGAGGTAAGCATCTGATCCAAAGCTGCGAATGCTTGGATAGAATCTGGTCAACACCATTGGGGTGGTCCCACTACCACTCTGATGAACGTCGCTCGCATCGGGCTGAACCTGCTCGGTTGCGGAAGCTCGCCCTAGCGATCGACCCCATTGCCACAAAAGAACCCCAAAAAAGTATAGAATCATCAACAAAATCATGTCCATCATACCATTACCAAGTGAGTGCCATGAAATAGCCGATGACTCCGCTCACAAGCGCGAGGCACAGGCCGATTACAAACATTTGAGTCGCCTGCCGCGACTTGCTTTGAAGCCGGTCGCCATACGCAAGCGGTATCGCTGGCTGTGCCTGCACACGCCTTTCAGCGAGGGGAAAAACGATGCGGCTGGATTCGAGACCGATGGCCCCTAGGCTGAGCGACAAACTCGGCAGTGCCTGCAAAGGCTGCATAGCAAATGCTATTTGTGGCATGGGTACCACCTCCACACGCAAGGGGCCAAGCTTGGCGGAACCATATTTGCTCCGAGCAATGCAAAAGATCTCGCAGCTTGCATCTAGCTTCGTCTCCATATTCCCCTTCGTTGCAGAGATGACCTCACACGACTCGACGTAGCGGTAATCCACCAGCTTTTGAAAGCAAAACTCGATCTCATCGGCAAACGCTGCCTCCCAAAATAACGTGATGGTATCCTGAGAGGTCACCGCCTTCCGAGTCGTCCAAAATCGATTCAATAGAGGTGGCTTGTGGACTTCAATCGCAATGACCTGCGAGACGGCATCTCCGATTGGGTTTTTGGAAGTCAGGATGTATTCAGCCTTGGGGCTTGCAGGGAAAACCACTTGCTCCTTAGCATCCTTGGGAAGCGATTCGCCGTTGAGCCAAAGTGCTTGATGATAGCGCGCATCCCAGCGCAAGACGACCGATTGCCCTTCTCCGACATCCACATTCGATGCTTGAAAGGCAAAGATCTTGGGGTACTTTTGAACTTTGATGCTGAGTTTTCTGGATACAAACTCACCTCCTATTCCCCTCGCCTCAAGTGTGATTTCGGCAGGGTCGTTGAAGCACAATTCGACTTCCTGAGTGCCACTTACATCATCGCCATCGAGCAACGTTTCATATTCATCCATGATCGACCAGCGCACTTTGATCGGCTGACCCTCTATGGGCTTGAGGTCGGAAGCTGTAAATGAAACAATGGTGGGTTTCGATGCCAGTGCAGTTGCCAGCGTAGCCATCCACTGACTTGATGTCGGCCGCAATGCTGGGTGCATGTAGCCTTCATTGAATGCCTTGCGAAACCGCTCCATCAAGCCGTTTGGCAGCTGCGAAACGTAATCCGCGTAGTCGGTATGAAGCGCAAGTTTGGAAGCATCGATCGAGGGATGGCCAGGCCCCGCATCGCACCATTCATACCGATTGAGATAAGCGAGAACGTCTTGCCGCGCGAGACGCTGTAGGAAGAAGTAAGGGCCACGTAGGAAAAGAATGTAGTGAATGGTCACGGCAACAGACCAAAAGTCGGTCAACAGGCTGATGCGGATGCTCCTATTTGAGGCAACGGAGGCCAGCTGCCCAAAAATTTCCGGTGCGAGCCACTCGCCGTCGGTGATTCTGCCTAGTGTAGTCGGTGCTTCCCCAAGGCCATCCATGATCGCACCCCCATCAAAGTCAATGATGGCCGCCACATGCGATTTCAGATGGACGAAAAGATTTGGCGGGTTGAGATCTGCATGGACATAGTACAACTCCGAAAGCAACTTGAGCCCAATGGCAAGCGATTCGGCTATCCGCAACTTTGCACCGATTTCCAGCTGATTGTATGCCGCGCGCAGCATTTCATCCTTGGTTTCAGTGATCGTTTCGAAACAGACGTAACCCAGCTTGCTCAGGTCTTGCATGGCATACCCTTTCACCGCCTTTCCCTCAAGTTCGCCCTCAAAACAAAACTGGGGTGAGGCTGCCAAAGCCGCCATATCTGCAAGAGATTCGCCCCGCGGCACATAGCGACTTTGTTGGAGATCCTTGAGCTTGGACTGCAACCGCTTTGCAGTCTCATAGCACCTATCGCCATCGGCACCTTCATACAGGATTTTGACTACCAACTGCGCTGTACGCTTGTTATGAACCTTCACCGCAGGATATACCTTTCCAAAGCCACCCCCATCCCTCAAAGGTCCCAATGTCAATTCACGCACCCTCGAAAAATCTCCAAATATGCTATTCGGTACGAGCGTCTTGATCTCGAGCTTCATGGCATGTGTTTGTTGGGAAGATCTATGAGGATTCCGAAAGAGGCATCATCCTCTACGTATTCAGAGCACCGCAAGATCTCTACGAATTCGTCTCTGAGCCCCTCCAGCCCGCTTGCACCAGGTGTTGCACCGAGGTAGTCTCCAAGAAGTTTCATCAAGGCCAGCATGGAATCCTCCACATTCACCCAGACGCCGTTTGATACCTTGCCGATCCCGATTTGATCGTTGGAGCTGATCCCGTCGGTACAGGAAAACAGCACATCCCCGTATAGCTTGTCCTTGGACAACTCCACGACCGTGGGCCGCACGAGGTCAGGGTCAATCGAGCCCGAAAAGTACTTGTAGAGCGCCTCGACCCCGTTTTCGGGTATTGTATGTGGATTCAGAAGATTCGTGATGCTCCAGGGTAGCAGGCGATTCCCGTGGTTGGCGAAGGCATTGCCCCTAATATGCCAGATGGCCCCGTTGCCTATGTAGCCCATGACGAAGCGGTCGCCAGCATCAATGGTCACGATCAGCGTCGAGCCATATTCTTGAGGGTCAACACCAAATTCGGGTTGACTTGCCCCCTCCTCGGCGATCCAAGATAGCAGCTGTTGGTGGACATCCAGAAACAACTTCGGCAGGTCCAAGGCCTTCCGTTCCTGCAAAGCCTCAAGCTCCTCGCAAGCCGCTCGAACGATAAATTGTGCAGTTTCCTTGGCCTTTCGGCAACTCCCCATGCCGTCCGCTAGCACGATTCCGCAGAGACAAGCAACCTCATTCACAAATTGGGCGGAACAATCTTGCCCCTTCCTGTCACAGGAACCGATGACGATATGTTTCATGTAGATTTTGGATCAAGTGGGGCTGGGAATCCCAGCAGAAGCAGAAATGGAAGAGATAAAAAATGAACGGATCGTTTCAGCATCATGTGCTGTCGTGTAACCGCGTGTGGCATCACTTACAATCGATCGCAGCAAGGCTGCCCCCACAGCCTCACCGCCAGAGGGGCTGCTGCTTAGGAGTTGGCAAGCAAACAGATCAATATTTGGATTTCGCTTCAGATTTTGCACGACGGCACGAGTTTGGTTTTCCTCGCTCATACCATCAGAAAGCATCACGATGGCGACCTTGTTCGGAATCCCAACAATACGATTTTCCAGAAAACGATCAGCAATACTCTTGCACAACGTCAGTCCGATACCCAGGCAGGTACCACTGCCATTTACCAGCTTCGGAAACAGCGGGTCGTATGAAGCATTGTCATCGATCTTCTCGGTAGTCGTCACAGGAGTCTGGATCACAGCATCCAATCCAAACACCACTGTGGCCCACGAGAAACAATTGCGCTTGGAGCTACTTTTGAATTTGGTGAAGACGCCGCGTACGGCCTGATCTACCGCTTGGTGCTTAGTGAGGCCCCCCATTGATTCGTCTAGCATCGAGCCACTACCATCGAGCAATAGAATGCCCAATTGATTGAAGGCTTGGGGTTGCGTACCATGCGGATCATCGAGCAGTATTTTTTTTCTAAGATTTACCATGCGTGATTTTTCTTCTTGAATTAAAAATTCTTTTCATTGTGGCTACAGGTTCAATCCTTATGCAATAAATCCCCTTCAACCGCACGATCTTCTTCGATTCGCTCCAAAGGACCAAAATACCCCACGAGCGAATCGACCTAGACAGTGCTGCACGAGTGCAACACTGTCTAATCGATCACGCTACTGTTGCCTACATAATTTCTTGAATAGCAAAACATTCACTATTCATAAATTTGGAGAACGCAGCCATAGTCCTTTAGGCAGATTCCAATTGGGTTAGCACCCCTTTATCGCTGAGATAGCGGTAGAAACTCTCACGATTGTGGGGCTTATAGGCTATATCAGCCTTCCAACTGCGGCATGCTTGGCGCACAATCTCCCGATTGGCAACGGTCTGCCGTTTCTTAAAATGTGCCAGTACAGTGTTCAATTCATGATCCTGCTCGCACGAAACCAAATTTTGATCAGACATAATATTAAAAATTTAGAAGTGAAACTACATTTTGAAGAGTCCTACAGTAGCTGCCTCTTGGAACCATATATGTTCTGAGAACATTACTCGTCCATTATTGCACTCTGCTGAATTGATCTATCGTCTTCGAAGTACTCAATCTCTTGACAAATTGCTCGATAAAGCCGTCACAAAAATGGAACAATACCCTCACCTGCATCCCGCACACAAACTCCGATCCACATACTCTTTGCTATTGCCGGCCCAGTAGTAGCAGCCACCGCGTGGCCCTACATACAGCGCGTGCCCACGGTAGGTGCATCGGCCCTGGTCCTCGATCAGCACTGCTTGGGGTTTGGGCTTAGGAGCAATCTTTGGTTTGGGCTTTTGCGCAGGTTCCACGGGTGCCGTAGAGACTGGATGCGGTAGCTCCAAGGATTTCGAATTGAGATTTGATTTCCCCGCTGACGGATTAGCGGTTGGTTTTTCTGGCTGGGTCCGCATATCCTGTTGCGACGAATCCAGACCATGTTCGATACCGCCAAGTAGCGCTTGCGGGGATGGCGCATCTACTGAAAAAAGTGAAGACGAAGCTTCCTGCCGACTTTCATGCGGCAAAAAGGCCCCCGCAGCACACCAGCACGCGATTACAAGGACATATCTGTGCCACCGCTGCATGCGCAGCCGAAATCGTCGCTCGATTGCAGCCCTGAGTGGCGGGATGCAAACCCATCCTCCGATCAAGAAAAAAACCGCAGGCAGTGGCCGGCCCTGTATCAAAGTCCCCAATGCGCCCAGGAACATCAAACATCCCACCAGGATGATGATCACATTTTTGATTGATTTCATAGTTTTAAAGCGAAGTTAATTTTGACTTTGCGTGGCGAGGTCACCGACAGCCACAAACTCTATTTTGTACCCCGCCATGATGGGAGCATGTCCCTGATCCACAGGAGCAAGACCGTGTGCCATCGTTGCAAATCGAGCCAACGCAAATCCCATTGGATAGCGCGCTGCTACAATCCACTTCACAACGAAGCGTGCAGGATGCAAAGGGCAATGAAAGCAGGAGCAAGAACGTAGGTATCCACTTTTTCATCGGAATTATGCTTTAGTTCCTTTTACAATTTCATTCTGTAAAGACAATACCCGTTTTTTTTGCCATCCCAACATCGATTGCTTCATGCGAATGAGGGCAAATGGCAGGGGCAATACCGACGTTTCTTTGAGCCGCACAAAATCATTGTCAAAGAGATGGAAAAATGCCTCGGGCTCTATCGAGACGCCATGCGATACAAGTCGCCGAATTGGGGCGCCATGGGTTTGTATCGCCTTGATGCCTTCGCCGCGACCGATAAAATACTTGCCTTCCAAGGCGCAGTGCCACCCGTCTTTGTGCGTGACAAACAATCCGCCTTCCTTGATCCCTGTCGTTACGGGCCCTCCCGCTGCATGGAGATAATCTATGAATTTTGTTTCCTTCGGAGATTTGAACACGGCGCGCTCATAACCGTTAGAACCCTTCCCATACTTCTTTTTCAGATCGTTGTAAGAGATGTGTGATTCCGAAACATGAGACCTCAAATAGACCTGCATCGCTTGGGCTAGGGCACTCCCGTCATCAGGAGCAAATGCTGCAATCGGATGTGCAATGGCTCTACTTTGAAGGCGGTCTTGAATCTCACGATGATCGTAGTGGGCATATTCCTGCTGATCTAGGATCTCGGTAATTCCTTCATCCTCAAAAATCACGGCTTTGAGTTTTACATGGGCCTGAATGAGCATTTCGTTCTCGATCTCCAAGAGGCTCATGCTCGCGGGGTTTTTCAAATGAGAGCCTATCAATTTCTGCCATAGTGCATCAATATTGGCTCCTTGCGTAATGTGCGCGATGTATTTGCGGATTGCGATACAGTCTGTGCCAAAATCTCGTGTGGCGGGCATACCATCTTCCAACGCAAACGTAATAAACCGACCATATTGTGCAGGATCTTTTGCACAAAAGAAACTCAGGAACACTTTGCTCTCAAAACCACTCCAATCTATCTGTTGCAAATTTGGTGCTACGGGCGTTACAATGATTTGCTTGAGTAGCAATTGCCGCATGGATACGTGCAAATTGCGCATTTGATCCTTACTCAGATTCAAATTGTAATTGAAATAATGCTCTGGCTCTTGTGTAGGATCAAATATATGGGGGTTGATATTCACACCCTGAGATGGTAGCGCACGGTAGTTGCGCTTAAAAGTCTTGTAGGGATCTTTCCCTTTTTGTCCTGCCTGTTTGTAATATGCGCGATCAGCGTCCATCAGCAACAGCATCGGCACCTCCACCTCGGGGGCATCTTGTGCGATTGACAACCGCTCGATACCAAGTTGCGCTGCAAGATGATCACAAAATGCCTGATCAACCAGGGCAGATCGTTGAACGCGCACGTCTTGCAACTGAAATTTGGCCGTCTTCATCGCAACTTGAAATCGATGTTTGGGAGCTGCGATTTTTTTGAAATTGGCATGTCGATGTACCCATTTTAATCCCTTTTCATCCAAATGGGCCAAAAATTGATCCATAAACTCACCCACAATTCCGACACGTGATTGCCGATACGCTTCCGTGGACTCCAGGCTCAAAAAGGGTAACTTTGCTCGATACCGTCTATTTCCACGTTGTATCCAGATCGGGCCCTTGTGCGATGCCAATTCAGATGGCTTCATTTGCCGCAGCATAGCCCCTCCTGATACTCCAAATTCTAGCAAATAGGGTATGCGACGTGCAACCGCTTTTTGCAAATAGGCTTCTTTTTCGATGCGTTGAAATTTGGCAGCCCGCGCGATCACAACCATCATCGGTTTAGGTCGATCTTTAAATGCCCCGCGTTGCCTGCGCAATTGAATTGACAGGGCGGTTGCACCCTTGTTCGCTCGGTCGGCCTTTGCAAAAATGAAGCATTTCTCGTTGCTCACGTATTTCCCAATACCCAATAGGAAATCGGACAAGATGAGGTTCATGACGGCCTCAATATGATCCTTGTACAGTTCTTTTCCCGCTACGATTCTGACTTCCAAGGTGAGGTCTTTGTACTGAAATGGAGATGGCTCTATGTCTTGAGAAACCAATACGTAGACCTCTCGCGTCCACATTTGCAGATAGTAGGGTGTATCGATATGATCCTTGGCCCAGTTGTGCACGCGTGCATAATTAATGCTATGCTTTATTGCGGTGCCAGAACTCATGTCTGGCAATGTATATACAACGACCTTGTAAGCTTTGAGCAGTGGCTCAAAGTCACCCAGTGTACTGACGGGTTCGATGGATGACATCGGGCAGGAAACGAAAATCGGAGTTGTCATACAAGCGAATGAATATGTTGAACAAATGCGGAGAAAGTAGGGCTTAGGGCATAAGCGCGGTCGGTCAGAAAAATGCCTGGTATCACAGCAATTGCACAATCTGCAAACCCCTGCGTCCAGCGTAAATCAGCATCCCAATATTTGGGGACGATGTCACTGGTACAAGCGACGTTGATCACAATCAATTGGGCTCGGGGACCAAAGACTGGGTTGGCTCGCATCAGCTTAAACTTGGACCGGAGACTTTCAATAAAGGTTTTGGAATCAAATGCGGGCTCGTAGCCTGAATCTGCGGGCCCGAGGCCAAACTGCCACTGCGTGTGGGGACTGTAGTGCTTGCAGTCGATGAAGATGGGAAGATCTGCGAGCTTGAGATCTGCAAGCTCATACAATGCATCTGGGATTTCGGTTGAGGGTGCAACAGCCACGTGATGATCCTCAAGCATGATTTGTACAATTGTTTCGCCAATGGCTCCCTTGAGCAGGCGGTGGTGTACAAATGGCGTCCATACAGTGCGATGTGCGAGCGCATATTGCATCGCGCTTGTCACGTAACCGCGCCCGGCAAAACCTGCCCTTAAAATGGGCACCTGTGACACGGGGGCATAAGCTGCGTCTAGCATCCACCTTTGCCAGTTGGATTGCGGATGTGCCAAACTCCCAATCCGCAGTGCCTCACCATCAATCCAGAGGTTGTTGGCATCGATGCGATGGTCTAGCGTGATTGCCATGGCATCCATTGCAATGGTGGTGCGCTGCCCTTTTTCATCCATGAGGCTGTAGTGGCTTTGTCGATCATGTCGCAGCACGGCCGCCTGCAGGCCCTCCCAAACGGCGCGGACCGCATTGCTTTGAGGTTGCGACAAAAGTCCTGCGCGCACCGCTGCTAGGAGACTCACAAACTGATCGACCATTTGTTGCGATTGGGATTGCACGTCTTTGATCGATTGGCAGGTCACAGCAGTAGCATTGGCCCAAGCTGTCGCCAACAACTGTGTGTGGAAGGCATCGATGAGGGCCGAGGTTGTATGCTTGCGCGCATCGCGTAGTGAAGCAAACTTGGCATCGGTCAAGTATTGGTACAGTGGGGTTGCGACATCGTTTCCAAGGCTTACCTCCAACGTAGGTGTGGGCGTCCATTTTCGCTCAGCCCTACCCAAGGTCTGATGAAAAAGTGCAACCTTGTTGAGCAAGCAATCCTCAGACGAGCCATAGCGATTGCCCACTTTTTTGAAATCGTTGGTCTCAAGCGCAATCCTGAACTCATTCGTCGTGAGCTGCTTGGCATCGAGCAGCTTCCAGAGATACCAGATCAATTGTTTCTCACTGTCCTTGGATGTATCAAGAGGGTTGGGCCTCGGCAGCCAAATATGCTGCGCATCGATGAGGTGCAACCCGTCAAACTCTTTTTCATGGCCATCTGCATCTAGGCACAACAAGTTTACCCCATTGCTCGCAGAGGCGTATTGCGTGATCAAAACAAAGCGATGTGCCTGAAAAAGCGTCTTGTATTGCTGCAAATATTCCTTTTCTCCCATACGCTTTGCACTTGCTGCATTCAGGAAGGCGACCGTGACTTCTTTTCCAGCGATCATGATGCGATAGCCTGCATCGAGTTTGTCGGTTTGCAGCAGTGGGTCCACGGCACGCGATTCATCTGCATCGAGACCTTCACGGGTCAATATTCTTTTGAGATGATCAAACGAACTCAAAAACATGAGGTGGGCCGATCCTTGTGCATGCTCGGCAATCCACAGCAGGCATTGCAACGCCTGAGCGACGCGGTCGAGGCGGTACCTTTCACCGGTCTCATCGTCTTCGCTTTCGCCAGTTTTTTTGAAAAATGACAGCAATTGTAGGCGTTGCAGCGTATTGGAAACCAAAGGTTCGGGAGACAATTGATCCAGCCGCTGCAACCTCACACGCGTATTGCGAGTCTGCGCCTTTTCGGCTTTCTTCCTTGCGACAAATTGTTGATCCTCGACGTCAAAGGGGATGTAGGGCACCGCATTGTGCTCGAGCCACCCCAGGTGAAAAGCGTGCACCACGCGAGGAATGTCTGCCGTCGCAGACAATGCAAACACCAGATTGTTCTCTGCTAGCTTGGCCACCAAAGCCTCAGGCGACGTCAGTAGCTCTAGTTGCTCCAATTGCACATGCTCCTTGTCTAGCCCTATGGTGCCTTCTTCCAGCTTGAATAGGCGGTAGCCCGTGTCGTATCCTGTTTGAAACTTGCCTTGTGTCGGACCCAAGTAGGTCTTGCGCTTGCTGATGCCACGGTGATAGGCCAGATGCTCTTGAATGTACTTAGCATATACGCCTGGCCGCCCATCATTTTTGCTATTCCAGACAAATCTTACGATTTCTTCGATTTCGCTAGGGCGATCGTAGATGCGTTGAAATTCGCCGATAATTTTGTCTTTGGCACGGGAAAACACACGAAACAAATCGCGCGGTTTGATTGTGTCGGTGCCTTCCCGAGACCGCACATACCACGAGCGATCACGCTCCTCGAGGTAGATGGGCTTGGAATGCAGACTCTTATTGGTTTGAAACAATCGGAAAGCCTTTTTCCCCAATGAGTCTTTGGGGGTGATGCGAAAATGCCTGATCCCGGGGAAATGAATGTCATGGTCCTTTAATTGTTGCACCATCGTTTCCCGTATTTTGTGTAGCCGCGACTTGAGCTCTGCCAAAGCGGCATGGCTGTCCCAAAATGATTGTGCGGCCCAGTAATCCATGTCTTCAAAGAAAAAACGAACAAACTCGATCGGATTGTTCAGGTTGGGCTCTGCAGAGATCACCTTCAAAAACTCCTCTTCCAAGAAATCGAACTCGTCCAGAAAAATCACCTTTTTGCGGATGGCACCGAGTTTTACAGATTGCTTTCCATCAAATGAGCCACTGAGCAGTTTCTGTATCGTCACCACCAATACTGGACATTCGGGATTGTGTTCAAACCCAATAAAAGGAAAGAGCTCCCAAATCAAGGGGTTTTCCAAAAACTTCTTGTGTGCTGTCTTGTGGTTTTTGGCGAGGGCTTTGAATTGTTTCTTGCACAGATTCAGGATGTCTTTGCATCGGTTGCTGCGGTCTGCTTTGAGCATTTCACGCATGCCTGTATCCAGGTGATTGCGATCAAGTGCCTCCGTGCGGCGCGTGATCGCGGCAATTGTGTCTTGCAGCCACTGCTCGCGCGGCTTGGCATCCTTGTGATGGGGATCCAATTGAAAGAAACCCAAGCTCCCCAACTCTTTCCAAAGCGGGATGAGCCTAGTAGCCTGTATCAACTCCAGCACCATGTCATCATCTGCCTTGAGATAGACAACCGGCACGTTTTCATCTCTCAAATCCCGCTCCGCCTGTGCCACCAATTGATGTCGATAGGTCGTGTAGATAAAGCGATGCTTTCCCTGGGCTGATTGCTTGCTTGCAACAATGGCTTGCACTAGCCCATCGGTTTTGCCCAGACCGGTTCCTCCCAACGTGAGTTTGAGTCCCTGCGAATGGTCGGCCATCGTGCGTAAGTAGAAGTCCCGATAATTATCCATGGGTTTCTACCTTGAGTGGAATGCCATACTTATCGCATTTATTTTTCAGCGTGTTCACCGCAATATCCAGCACCTTGGCGCTCGCCGTAAGGTTGTGCCCTTGAAACTCCAATACCTTCTGGATATGGAGTTTTTCCATTTCCTCCAACCGCATGGGGTGTGCAATTGCCAAGTCACGTAATGCGCCTGGTAAATGGTCGTGAATGGCTTTGCCTTCAGCGATGACATACAGCCTAGAAACGAGGTTCTCCATCTCCCGCACATTGCCGGGGAAGGGATATTGCAGAATCCGATCCTGGACTTCCTTGGAGAGTTGGAGTGGGGCCGACTTGCCAAATTCTTTTTGCTTTTTGTACACCAGGTGATCCCAGAGCTTTATGCGATCGATGCGGGACCATTCAGCCAGACTTGGCAGGTTCAATTCGACAACGGCAAGTCGGTAATACAAGTCCCACCTAAACTTGCCTGCACGACATGCCTCAGGGAGATTGCGATGTGTTGCGGCAATGATCCTTACATCCACCTTTATAGGCGTTGTCGCCCCGAGTGGGGTGATCTCGCCTTCTTGCAAGACCCGCAATAGCGACTGTTGCATCACGGGAGAAATGTCTCCAATTTCGTCCAAAAACAAGGTCCCACCATTGCATTGCTCGAAATAGCCCAGCTTCTGTTGCATGGCCCCAGTGAAGGCTCCTTTGACGTGCCCAAACAAATCGGAACGCAATAGCTCATCTGCGAGGGCTGCACAATTGATGGCTCTAAATGGCCGATCGTGACGATGGGAATTTTGCAAGATGTGTAGTGCAAGCAGCTCCTTGCCAGCGCCGCTTTCCCCCAAGATGAGGGCAGGCACCTTGTCGGTAAGTGCGATTTTGGTGGCCAAGGCGTAGCTCGGTTGCAAGGCTTCGGCGATTACCTGCCCTCCCAAAGTTGTCGGCCGAGACAGTGACAACTCGCTCGCGATCGCCGTTTGCGGCAAGTCAAAGGCATCAAATTGAATCTTCAACAATTCAGGTTGCCCGCCCGTTGTAAATTGCTTCGGACGTATTTGCAGGAGGCGCGTGCGCTCAGGATAATGCAAATGGATCAAGTGCCAGGCTGTATGCATTGTCTTGGTACCCGTTGTGACCAAGATGTCCACCATGTCCTCTTGCAAACCCATCAGCAACACAATCATCTTGCTTTGCAGTGTTTGCAAGTTCACCACCTCCTGATCAGGCATCGAGATCGCCTTAAACTCGACGGGAAACCGGGCATTTTCCTCGTCGAAATAGCTCTCCAATGCTTGCTTGCGCTGTTGGCTTTTGTTGTCCATGGTATGTAAGATGATGTGTCGTTCATACTTTACCTCTCGCTCAAAATAGCAGTGCATGGTAATGTTTGGCCCATCTATATTAGGCATCAGGTTTCCCTTTTCATCAGGCCGCAAAAAGTCACTGTCGTGGCCGATCCACGAGAGGAGGATGTGTTTCTTTTTCATGGGGGTATTGTTATTGGATTTCCGAAAATAATTCTCTCGCTTCTTTGAGGGGGATATACCCGCCCATTTTTTTGATGTTTTCGATCAATTGTTTGTAGTGGCGATTTTCACGCAGTATTGCGCCCTCACCGAGGATGATGAGCCGCTCCTCGGCTCTAGAAATCGAGACGTTGAGCTTCCGATCGACTTCTATTCCATCTTCTTCATAGGTACTGCTGGTGAGCACCCGTAGCAGTGTCTCCGATGGGGTGGCCAATGAGAGAATGATATTTTTGCACTCTGAACCCTGGAAGCGCTCGACGGTGTCGATGAGTACCTGACCGAGGCCTGCACGGTCCATTTCTTGGGAGATGCAATTGATCTGCGCTTTCCAGGGGGAGATAATGCCCAGTTGTGATGGGTCTGGTTTCTTATTGGTTTGTCCCTGCATGATCAATGTTGCAATCTTGGCAACCCGTTTGGCTTCGAGCAGATTGATGCGTCCATTTCCATTGGGCGACTCGATATACAAAACCCGGTTTTCTGCGATCCGCTTTTCCAATTTTCCATTGCCAATGAATTGTGGAAGCCGCGCCTGTTGCTTCTCTTTCGCCCCAAGTTCCAGCATATCTTGGTAGTGGTGCGCGATCAAGCCAGTGATCGCCTCATGCATCCTGAAATGCTCCTTCAAGGTGACCATGCACTTGCGCCAGTTGTCGCCTTCGACACCGCCTCGCTTTACATTTTCCCTAGCTTGACACCACAATCGTTGAAAAATCGACATCCCCATATCCGCCAATCCAGCATTTACCATCGCTGGCACCTGCATCATACAACCCTTCCTAGGTTGTGTCACGATCGGGCCTAGTTGTTTGTGGTCACCTATGAGGATAAACCGATCAAAGTGAGGAATAATCCCAGCGACCTGCGGATCAAGTACTTGGGATGCCTCGTCGATGATCAGCGTGTTGCGTGCAATTGAATTTGGCAATGAAGCTTGCATGCGTAAAAAAGAGCTAAGTGTAGCAACAAATACCCGTGTCCCATGGACCATGCGTGATGCATTTGCAGTGTCCAAATTTTTGATTTTATACATGAGCGTATCGACATCGTTGGGGTCACTGGATAGCCTTAATATCGGGATTTTGTGCTGTGGGTCTTTTCTGCCGAGGTCTTTGATGCTATCGATCAACTTTTCTACGGCACGATTGGTATAGGCAAGCACAAATACGACATGATCGCTGTTCTTAAAAAGTTGCAGCACGATTTCTGCCAAGACACGCGAGGTTTTGCCGGTCCCGGGCGGCCCCTGAATGAGCATAAAATTCTGGGCTGACAACGCAGAACGAATTGCAAGGGACTGACTTGCAGAGTAAGATTTTCCAATTTGTGTAAGGTCGATTGGGGGTGCGCTCTCAAAACAAGGAGCGGCCTGACCGAGGTAAAGTTGTCGCTTACTCACATCTGCTTTTAAGAATGCGAGGATGGATTGCATCAGATTGTAAGTCCCGCTCTCCATCATGTCTCCCTCAAGATTCCAGATTGGATGCTGTGCAAATAGACTGTGGTTGGCCTGCGGATTCAGCAGTCGCAATGTAATTTTTTCGCGACTGATATCCATTATGTTGGCTTTCAACACTTGGTGCCGCAAAGCGCCGTCACCGTTGGCTTCGTTTGGGTACAACAATACGAGTTCACGGTTGCGAAAGGCCACAAAACTAGAATCCTGATCCTGTCGAGAGAACGTCACGATATTGCGATCATTGTCACGGCCTCCCTCGTATCGCAGCCCTGTTACGATGGCAAATATTTCTCTTTTTTCCTCCAGATCAAGTTGCCAAAGCGATGAAAATCCAGTACTGCTGCCTTCGCCACGTGCACCTTGTCCTATTTTTTGATGGTGTAGTTCGCGCGCGATAAATGCCAGATATTCTGAGACAAACCATCTTTCCAAAGCGTTTGTGTGCCGCAACTCACGTGTAAGTGGATTGAGTGTCCTATCAGCATACCTTGGCAATTCACCAAGTTCCCCTTGGATCACATCGCGCAGTAACTTACTGTTTCCCGTGGAAAGGTGCAAAAGCTCAAGTACAAATTGATTTCTTGCCATCGAGAAATGTTGCTCCAACTTGTAGGTGGTGGATACATCTCGAATCGGGTTTTGGATGGCTTGAGAATAGAATACGGCTGCTGTAGTCATCACCTCATTTCCATAGACCGATCGCAAGAGAAGGTGGTAACCTATGGCTTGCATCTTGTGTTCCGACTTGGCTCCCAGCCTGGGACTCTTTCCCGATTTCAGCTCGTAGATATCTTTGCGCAAAGGGTTGTGGCCCAGCTCGCGCAAGAAATCAAGCCGCCCAAACAGACCGTATTTTGCCGAATAAAATGTAGGCTCGATCACATCTTGATCTCCCTTGGCTTTATCGGGCAGTGCTTCAAAATTTGGAATATGTTGCCTTACAAGTCCCACTTTGATTTTTTCCACGACTTCACTACCAAGTCGCATCGCATCCCAGATATGCGCTTTTACCTCATGGTCGATCATGGCACCCAAATCAGTATCCCTTTCCGTAAGCCATGCATCCATGAGGGCATTGGAAAGCGTCCCCGTAAAAAGGTGATCATTTGTATGTGTGATTTGAAATTTTTGCAATAGCCCCCACTTACCGTTGGATTTGAGCAAATGCAGTGGGGCCTCCGTTTCAAATTGCTCATTTTCAACATAGCATTTCGCGACGGTAGATACATCTACCAAAAAATCGGGTTCGACCACGATCATCGATTCATGAAAAGTCTGATAGACATTTGCACGCGCATTGTCTTTGGATATTTTGAAAACATGTAGCGTCGTGTATGGAGCAATGAGACCACCTATCGGACGAAAATCCTCTGCCATATTGTGCTTATCGATATAGCTATTGTCTTTCAGTCTCAGCTCATACCTCGCCATGTCCATTTCCGACTCACACACAAGCACCCAGTCCTCCGAGTTCCTTATTTGCCTTGCTTCTATGACGACGCATCGATCAAACTCTACGACCTCATACTTGCGATTGGGTGGCACCACAAGTGATTTGGTAACATGCCCGTGGTACACCTCCACGATCGGCTGAGGCACCTCGACAGATGAAAAATGGCGTATGCCCTCACTCAATATTTTGGTTGCGCTGCGGTAACTTGTCTGATCAATGGTATAGGCTTCGTGCGCGACTTTGTTTGCCAAGGCGCGCAGTCCGTTCAGTTCATCTTTGACTTGGTAGGGAAGATCGTGAACGTTCGCGATGAATACCATTCTCCCAAAAAAATCTGAAAACAAGCGTTCATGGCGTTCGCAAATTCGACGATAGAGATCCTCCAACAATACGCGGTAAAATCTCACCTCGTCCGCACCATCGATTGGGCGCCTTTGGATGCGCTTGAGAATACGATCAAACAATTCTGTCGCAGCCTTTGCTTCAAGAATAGTCAGAAAACTCATCGCCTTTGGGGTTACTTCTACATTCATCCCACAAACATCACCCCAATCCCGCCCCTGCGCCAAAGACAAAAAATGTCGATTGTTCCCGCAGCGACCTGCTAGGATCCAAGCCAAAATACGCCATCAATCCTTGACGGGCAATCTTGCATTTTGACGACCATGCTCTACAAAATGTCCATTCTATGCAAATCAAGGACACTCTTTCTTTGGCACAGGGCTTGTCTTATACTCGATCAGCGGAACGAAAATAACAAATCCGATCCGCAGAAAAGTTCTTTCGTACTAGTACAACACAAACATTTTTTTCAACCTATTTAATCATAAACAAACACTAGTGTCCCGTCAGAAGTCAAAGATACTCAATTGGTTAGAAATACCCTTATGCTCAGGCTTGTAATCCTTATTTGTAAACAGTTCATTTACAGGGG
>JANORP010000500.1:0-9919 GCA_031415375.1 Bacteroidota bacterium
GTATCGTGAGGCGCTAGATTTCTCCGCTACGTCTTGGTGCATTTGCTTCGGCTCCTTCAGAGCCTTGCAAATCCCCCAAGACTTCGGTCGAAATGACATGGCTTTTTTTGCTACTGTCAAAGTTCCGGATACTCATAAAAATCATTCCTAGGATGCCTTTTGCTTTGCTGCATTGTTGGGATCGACCAAGGCACTGGCTGATGAATGCGTCTGCGACCGAGCGATCGTGCTGCGGGAATTGCCAAGTGGCTGGCGATGGGATAAGGCCCTCGGGCCGGGGGGAAGCAGTATAAAAACCGAAGGGGAGCGAGGCAATATCTGCGCCATTGGCTGAATTTGATACCGCTACTGTAGGCGTTTACAAATTGTTTGCCATTTCCCACACGCCACCTGTAGGCAGCTGGGCGACGAGCTCGATGCGCTCGCCTTTGCGCACGGGGTGCTCAAAGCTGATTTTCCAGGCGAAGAGGGCGATGGAACGGTCGGGGAGGAAGGGCGTCTCGTTGTAGCGGGCATCGCCGACGATGCCACAGCCGATTTTGGCCATTTGCAGCCTGATCTGGTGCTTGCGGCCTGTTTCCAATTGCACATCGACCAAGGCTCGACCATTTTGCTCTCGCAAGACTTGGTAATCCAGGACGGCTAACTTGCGGTCCCCGCCGGCTTGGTCATAGGCCCTCATAATATTGGTTTGGCCCGCTACAGGGGCGACATAGTGCTGCAGCCGTGCAGCCTTGGGCTTGGGAATGCCCAGGGTCACGATGAGGTAATGCTTCTCGACCTCATGCCGCTGCAGCATCGCCGACATGCGCTCGGCGGCCTTGGAGGTCTTGGCGAGGAGGAGGAGCCCGCCTGCGGGACGATCGAGACGATGTAGCAAACCCACATAGACATTGCCTGGTTTTTGGTATCTCTCCCTGATATAGGCCATTACCCAGTCATTGACGGCAAGGTCGCCACTCTCGTCGCCCTGGGAAGGCATGCAAAATGGTTTCTGTACCGCAATCAGGTGATTGTCTTCATACACCACTGTCGGAACTAGGGCTTTGTTGGAATCCATCCTGCGAATCTCGGAAAAATTGTTAATTTCATGCCGTCACGTTGTACAATGCGATCAACCATTGTGCCACAGTAGCGATTTGTCGCTGTACCATTTGTGCTGCGCAACTATGGAAAAGAGGAAAGAGATGCATCATTGCATAGCGAGATGAGTTTTGAACACGACATCATGATCAGCTATGCCTGGAGAGATAACCAGCCGCCGCCCCTCGCAGGGTCGGATGGTTGGGTATCCGATTTTCAAGCTGGCCTTGAGTTTTGGCTCAAGCAGGTGATGCCCAAGCAGCCCAAAGTCTGGCGCGACAAAAACCAGATGCCCGGCAACAAGGTCTTTGCCGAGGAATTGGATGAGGTGGTAGGTAGGGTTGGCGTGCTCCTGACAGTGGTCTCAGAGCCCTACCTCAGTTCTGAGTGGTGTGCGCGAGAATTGGAGAATTTTATCAAACATGCGATCTCTCAGGGAGGATTGGATATTGACAACAATTACCGCATCTTCAAGGTCAATAAGCTGCCGGTAGATCGCAAAGTGATCCCTGATTCGTTGAAGATCATTACAGGTTTTGATTTCTATGAAGTCGATCCCGAGACGCGCACCATGGCGCCGATCGATCCCTCTTTTGGGGACAAAGATAAGCAGCGCTTTATTCGCAAGGTCTATGATGTCGCTATTGCAATGGCGCGGCTGCTCAAAGCCATGGAGCAACGCGGCATCGTGCCGATCCCCGCTGCCGGGCAGTCGCCGCTAGCGATGAAGCCTGAAGCAGAGCCATCGGTCAGCCCGCAAACGCAAAAGGCTGGCTCCGAAGCATCGCAACCCAAGGCAGAGGTTCCCAAGGTGGGTCTTACTGTCTATCTGCCCCATACCTCGCGCGACTTGCGTGAGGTGCGCGATGACCTCGTGTCTGAGCTGCAACGTCGAGGTTGCCTCGTGATACCTGAGCAGCAGCCATCTTGGGAAGACGTCGATCAATTCAAAAACGCATTTGCCGAGGAAATCAACAAGGCCGACATTGCCATCCACCTCATCGGTGCGCGCTATGGCAGCATTTTGGAGGGGGAAACGCGGTCGGTGATCGAGCTGCAAAACCTCATGGCAGCCGACGAAAGCCGCAAGCGAGGCCTGCGACGCCTGATTTGGTTGCCCAAGGAAATGGGGGAGATCAACGCGCAGCAAGCCGAATTCATCGCGCGTCTGCGTGGGAACCGCGATGCCCTCGCAGGTGCCGATCTGCTGGAAGAAACGGTAGAAAACCTCAAATCCTCGGTGCTCGACATGCTAAAGCCCAAGGCCGCCCCGATAGCACCGACCGATGTCGATGCCGCCGATGGCAGCCTCAAGCTCTACGTGCTCCACGATGTGAGTGACAAAGACGCTGTGCGTGATCTGCGTAAGCTACTCAAAGGCAAGCAGATTGGGGGGAATGCATTGACGGTGATATTGCCCGCTTTTGAAGGGGAGGCCGTCGAATTGCGGGAATTGCAACGCCAAAAACTCAAGGAATGCGACGCAGTGATCGTCTATTGGGGAAATAGTAGTCAGGCTTGGGTCGATGCCAATCTCAACGAGATTCGCAAGGCGCCTGGTTTTGGCCGCACACAAAAGTTCAATGCCAAGCACCTGGTCATGCTTGCCGGCAACAAAAGCAGTCCCAAGAATGACTGGGTGCTGGATTTCAAAGATGGACTGCTGGACGATGACATCCTGACCATGGAGGCTTGGACAGAGATCCCTGCCGATGCCCTCGATACTTACCTCTCTACAATTTCCTGATATGGCAGAGCGCACCCGTCGTAGAAAGAAGATTGAGGCACCATTTCCAGGGCTGCGTCCCTTTTTGTCGGGCGAAAACCTCATCTTTTTTGGGCGTGATGGGCAGTCGAATGAACTGATTCACCGCTTGCGTCAAAACCATTTCCTGGCTGTGCTGGGTTCCTCGGGCAGCGGGAAAAGCTCGCTCGTGCGTGCGGGTTTGCAGCCCGACCTCGAGAGCGGCCTCATGGCTGGCGTATGCCCCAATTGGAAGATTGCCACGATGCGGCCGGGCGATCGCCCGATTGCCAACTTGGCAGAGGAGCTGGCCAAGCTCATCAGTGATCCCGACGATGCAGGCTTCCAAGTGATCCCGGCGCGCAGCATGATCATGACCATGTTGCAAGCCAGTAGTTTTGGACTCAAGGAGGCTGCGCTCGGCCCCATTTTGGAGCCCAATGAAAATCTGCTTGTGATCGTGGATCAGTTTGAAGAGATCTTTCGGTTCAATGAGGAGCACGACGATCCTCAAAAGCTCGACGAGGCCAAGACTTTCATGCGGTTGCTACTCGAGGCGAGCAGCGATCCCGCATTGCCGATTTATGTGGTCATCACGATGCGCTCAGATTATCTGGGTGAATGTCCACGTTTCAATGGCCTCGCCGAGGCGATCAACATGGGGCAGTACCTCGTGCCGAGGCTCACGCGTGCCCAAATGCGTGAGGCGATCACCGGCCCTATAGCCGTGTTCAAGGAGCAGATTGCACCCGATCTGGTCATCAGGATTCTCAATGACATCGGCGACAATCCAGATCAGTTGCCCATTTTGCAACATGCGCTCATGCGCACGTGGGACCATCACTGTGGAGGTGATGAGATCGTGCTAGCCGACTATGAGGAAATCGGTGGACTCGCCCAAGCGCTCAACCAGCATGCTGAAGAAATCTATGAGGACCTGGACCGCAAGGGCCTCGGTAAGCTCACCGAGCAATTGTTCAAATGCCTCACGCAATTGGAGGGAGATGGCAAAGGCATTCGACGACCTGCGCACCTATCGGAAATCTGCAGTGTGACGGGTGCGGGAGCCGAACAGATGCAGATGATCGTCGAAGCCTTCAGGGCACCGGGCCGCACATTTTTGATGCCGCCGATTGAGGTGCCGCTCCTCCAAGATACTGTGATCGATATCTCCCACGAGAGTTTCATGCGCCTATGGCAGCGCCTGGGGGCTTGGGTGCGTGAGGAGACCCAATCGGCCGAGGAATACATGCGGCTTTCAGGTGCTGCAGTGGATTACAAACTCGGCAAGGTCAATCTCTGGCGGCAGCCTGAGCTGGGCATTGCACTCAAATGGCGTGAGGCCATCACCCCGACAGCCGCCTGGGCCGCTCGCTACGACGACAATTTCGCGGCGGCGATGACCTTTCTCGACGATAGCCATCGCAGTTGGAATAACGAGGAGGAAAACAAAGCGGCGATGCTGCTGCTGCAACGCAAGTCTGAGGAACGCAAAGTCACCAACCGTCGTTTGGTGACGGGCATGGTATTGATGGGTGGCATGCTCATCGTGGCTATAGCGGCGCTTTGGCAGGCGATCAAACAAAACGGGATCGCTTTTGAGCAGACCGAACTTGCCCATCAGCAGTCGTTGTTGGCGATGGAGCAAAAAACGATCGCCATCGAGCAGACCGCATTGGCAGAGCAAAAAGCATCCTCATTTGACTCCCTCAACCGCATCTTGGAGCAGACCAATGTGGAGCTTGCCTCGACCGTGAAACTCGTGCAGCGGCAAAGCGACACCTTGTTGAATAAGAATCGCAGCATCGGTTATCAAAACGATAGTCTGCGAAGGGTCAAAGATCGCCTTGCCAAGACCAACCGTGCCCTCGACGATGCCAACCATTTCCTGAAACTTGAAAATGAGGAACAGGATAGCTTGCGCAGGGTGGCCGAAGGGGCGCGCGACAGCGCCAAGACCCGCAGTTCACTCTTGGATGCCCTGCAATTGGCGGAACGCTCCATGGACGCACCACGACGGGAGACTGCCGCTTTGCTTGCACTCAGAGCCTACAACCTCTATATCGAGAACGGTGGGGATTCCAGCGAACCCAAGATTTACACAGCCTTGAACGCTGCGCTAGAGCGCTCGGCTCCAGTGTCGCCTTTGGTCAAATATTTGTTTCCAATCGTGCCTATGCGCATGGATTTCGATCCCGCTACCGCTTACGCAACGGTTTTGGGACTGAGCGGCGAATTATGGGAGCTGCGCAATGAAAACAGCGATTTGCACTTCAGTCACAAGCCATCCATTGGGGTCAATGACATTCGCTTCCTGGGGCATGGCACTACGCGCATGACGGTAATGCTATCCAATCTTGCTCACCAATTGTTGGTTTTCAAGATTTCCACAGGGCACCTAGATCAGCGGTTGACAGGGCATACAGGCCC
This sequence comes from Bacteroidota bacterium, assembly GCA_031415375.1. Lineage (GTDB taxonomy): Bacteria > Bacteroidota > Bacteroidia > J057 > JADKCL01 > JADKCL01. The sequence goes on from JANORP010000500.1 coordinate 5,258, forward strand.
GATCACCGGCGCGATCGAAATTCCAGGACAAAACCAATTGGTCTCTTGTGACATCAATGGCAAGGTCATTTGGTGGAATCTGAGCGGCAATCCCGTGCAGCGCAGCGTCTTGTATGACCAAGCAGGCTCGCAGTTGCAAGCATTGACCTTGCATCCCAAGGGCAAAATGGCTGCAGTCGGTGGCAAAGGCATGATCTTAATGATTGATGCCGAGCACTTATCGTCCAGCATCGTCTGCAAGCCTGATGGCAATGTGACGGCGCTGGCGTTCAGCAAAACCGGTGCCTACCTCGTATTCGGATTGGAAGATGGCACTGTCGGATTTTTTGACATGCAAGCCAAGCGGCTCTATTCCTACCCAACGCATAGGTCGCGTGTCGTGGGCCTCGCGATTTCTCCAGACGGAAAATTCCTCGCAAGTTGTAGTTATGATCAGACATTGCGCCTCTGGTCCACCACGAGTTTGCGTTCAGCGCCAATTGTGCTCAGCGGCCACAAAAGCTGGGTCACAGGTTTGGGTTTCAGCGCAGATTCTCGGGAATTATATTCCATTTCCAAAGACAAGACCTTGAGGGTATGGTACACCAAGGCTGCATATATTGTTTCGAAATTGGAGCAGGCGGCACCGCGTGAGTCATTTAGTGATCCCGAGATGAATCAGTACAATTTGATGGATCGGGACGTGAAAGGAGGAAACCGTAAATGAGTGCGTATTTGAATAGGAGGGTTTGCAATCGTCTCATCTGCCTGCTCGTGATGTGGGGGATGAATTTGATGCAAATGCAGGATCTCGTTGCGCAGGTGCCCGATCAGCACAACGATAGTGATGCGCAAGAGCGCATCGCCTGCCCCAAAACAGCCGCAGACCTCTACCTGATCGAGCAGCTTTTTGAAGCGGGGCAATTCACACGCATTGCTGGACTCAAGGGATGCTGTGCCATGCTTTATGAAACTACGATGGGGCAACGACAATCCACGCCTGAGTTGTTGTCGGTCACTGAACGCTTTTTGCATCTCTATGTACTCAGCAACCTTGCATTGGAGCACAATGAGGAGGCGCGTTGGGCGACAACGCTGCTGCTGGAATGCTTCCCTCAGCAGCGTCTCAACCCAGATCTCGACCCGCCCCAATTCAAGGTTTTGTTGGACTCCTTGGTGCCGTTTGCAGTCAACCATTTTGGCCTGTATGGCGGTACAAACGTGAGTCTTTTGCAGGTGGCATCACCTACGCAGTTGCTCACCGACATTACCGTCGGTGGCCCTGTGCGCACGGCGCCAGAATTTGACAACCGCTTGGGTTTTGCCTTTGGCCTTGAATGGCAGCGCCATTTTGCCTACCGCCATAGCTTGCTTACTGGCATTGGGATCAGCGCGGTCTCCTTTTCGACGCGATATGCCTCACGTGCCTTTGATGGTAAAAAGGATGCCATAGACGGCGATTGGTCATTGCAACAAATTGAGCGGTACAGTTTCCTGCAGGTGCCTCTCAACTATCAATATCGCTTGCCACTCACGACAGCTCGCGATCGTCATCAGGCGTGGCTTGGCTTTCATGGAGGTGTCTATGGCGCGCTCTTGTTTCACGCCGAAACGGAACTCGAAACAGTAGAATACGCGACAGAAAATACAACCAATGGTGCTCAAATCGTCGGCAATGATCGGCGATCCACGACCAACAGTCCGTTGGGGCGGCGCAAGTTACTTTCGGCGGGGCTATGCGGTGGGGTCACCTATCAGGCAGACTATGCTGCGGCAAGTTTTTACCTTCGGCTGAGCCTGCAATGGGGATTGTCGCAATTGCGTAAAGAAGGCACAGAATATGGGAGCGCATTCTCAGAGTCCATTTGGGAATATCATGTGAGCGATCAAAATTTCAAACTCCACAATTTGCAATTCACTGTAGGCGTTTTGCTGCCCAAGACCTATCGCGTCAAAAACTTCTATCAACATACACGATGAATAGGCGCTATACATACCTCTATTTCTTGTGTTGCCTATTGTGTTTCAGTTGCAATCGTGAGGATAATCCTGGTGAAGGCGGTTACTTTTTGCATGTCTTTGGCACTGCTGGGAGTGATATTGGCAATGCAATCGTGGAGACTAGCGACGGAGGGTTTGCCTTGGCAGGGTCGCAACTTGGTGCTACGGGCGACGATGATATGGTGCTGCTGCGCACAGACAGTGACGGCAAGCTGTTGTGGATCAAGACATATGGTGCAGTCGGGAAGGACCGCGCCGAGGATATGCTGTTGCTTGCCGATGGCGGGTTTTTACTGGTAGGCACGACAGCGACAGGGGATTCGTCACTCACAGGTGTGTCTGCCCAAGATGCATGGCTCGTGCGCACTGATGCCCAAGGTGATGTGATCTGGGAAAAGAGCTACGGAGGTGGTGGGGATGATGAAGCGATGGCAGTGCATTCGCTCCCCGACGGTGGGTATGCAGTCGTCGGCTTTACGGAGAGTTCCTCCCTTGGCGGCGATGTAGGTCTTGCCCAAACTTATATGTTGCGCGTCGATGCTACAGGCAACAAGGTCTGGGAAAAAACATACGGCACCCCCTCGTCCCAAGACAAAGCAAATGGCCTCGACATCGCAGCCGATGGAACTTGGGTCGTTTGCGGGTTTACATTCTCGGATGTGACCAGTTATGATGCGACAGTTTGGTTTGTGGGCAATGACCAAGGCGATTCCATCGCGCTCTACAATGGATTCTCCAACCAGCATGACGAGGGCAAGTCGGTGTTGGTCTTGCAAAATGGCAATGTCGCAGTCCTAGGATTCAGCCTCTCCAGCAATACCGAATACAATATCATCGTGCAGGAAATCGATATGCAAGGCTTAGCCATGATCGGCAAGACACTCGTGGTAGGTGGTGCAGACAATGACCAATGCCTCACCAAAAAGTTTTTTCAGCGGGATGACGGCACTTTGGTGTTTACTGGCTACTCCAAAAGCGTCGGTAAGGGTGCCTATGACATTTTTCTCGTCGCTGCCGATCTGGAGGCAGATTCCATTTTGTTTGCGAATCCTTTTGGAGGGAGCAATGACGACATCGGGGCTGCCGCGGTGGAGACTGCCGATGGTGGATTTGCGGTCGTAGGCTACTCTAAGAGTTTCAGTTTCAGTAGCCTGCATGATATCGTCTTGTTGAAGACAAACTCTAAAGGCGAGCTGCTCAAAGAGTAAGCTAGGTTCAAGCTAGTGCGCCGCCGCAAAAACGTCGCCGTGCTTATTTCTCCCAGTCTGTTGAAGGCTATCGCGCATTCATATCGTCAGGCGATGCTGCCGCTAGGTTGCAGCAGCCCTTTTTTCCAAAGGTTGTTGATTGAAGATCCTATGATGCTGGCACTGTCGCGGTGGTAACCGCCACTGAGCACCATCATGATCGGAATGCGCTGTTGCCGCGCCAGCCTGAAGACGGTCTCATCACGCACAAGCAGGCCTGCGGCCGAGACGCGCATGCCGCCGAGCGCATCCTTTTCATAAGGATCGCTGCCCGCATTGTAAATGATGAGGTCGGGGCAGCTATCGCTCACCGCTTGCGGCAGGTTTTTTTGTAGGGTATTCAGGTAGTCCAGTTCTCCAATGCCATGTTTCAGTGGGAAATCCCAACGGATGTATTTGGCTGCAGCGCGGTCATGGGGGTAGATCTCGCCGTTGTACATGTCGAATGTATCGACGCGTGGATCGTCTTTGAAGGTGTCTTCAAAGCCGTTTCCTTGGTGGGCGTCGAGGTCGATCACCATGATTTTCTTCACTTTGGGATGCGCTGCAAACGCCTTTTGTGCGGCCAGATTGATGTCGGCGAAGAAGCAGAAGCCGCTGCATAGTTCGGCCTTGGCATGGTGGTAACCGCCACTGAGATTGATCGACCATCCATATTCCAAGGCAAGGTCGGCAGCAAGGATCGACCCGGCAGTCGCCCATCGCATTGGGTTTAGAAACTTCCATTGGAGCAAGAAGTTGGGCACCCAGCGCAATACATGCATTTCGGCGATGCCCGCCACGGTTGCCGAATGCTGCAAGGAATCCAAGTATTTGGGTGTATGCACTTGCAAAAGGACCTCGTCGGTCACTTTGGCATCGGGCGTAAAGTAATTTTCGCCGACGATAATCTGCTTTTCCTGCAAGAAACGAAATACTTTCCCATATTTCTTGGAGTCAAAGGGATGGCGATTTTCCAAGCCAAACAGTCCTATGTCGTAGTGCGGGTGGAAGATGATGGGTAATTTCATGCGATTGGATTCAAGTGGCAAATTTAGGTAAAGCGCGGCAATTGAGCTGCGTGCTGTCTGGCTGGGCTAGCAGCAACGATCGCTAATTTGATTTCCTCCCCATCGTGGCTTGTGCTTCCACTTCTGCTTGTCGATGTACATTGACGTCCCGCCCCTTGGCTTGAGGGGGATTTCTGACCCTGCCAAGCTATTTCAGGACGACAACACTTGCATGTAATACTTTATGACTATCCGCAACTTTAACAGTAGCTCAAATATCGTGTCAATTCGAGTGGACACAAATGGGATTTGCCTTTTGATCGAATGACAAACCCACTTGGTCATCCCGAGTGGACACAAATAGGATTTGCCTTTTGATCGAATGACAAACCCACCTGTCATCCCGAGTGGACACAAATGGGATTTGCCTTTTGATCGAATGACAA
>JANORP010000501.1:0-12013 GCA_031415375.1 Bacteroidota bacterium
GCAAATCTAGGGCACTTTTCGGGGGCAAACCAAAAAAATGGTGGCATGAGGTCCATCATCCGCCGGAAAATAGGAATGGCCAGGCGGATGACGGACGATGCCCCAATTTTTTTGGCCTACCCCCGAAAAGGCCCCAATGACCTGCCCCGCTCAGCCACCGGACAACATCCCCGGGGCGAGCGGAAAAATGCATCCACCAGAAAAATACCCGCGAAACGAAAAACTGAAGTCCCTCAAGGCGCAAGCCGAACTGCTCCTAGACGTCCTGATGCAGGAAATGGATTCAAATGCCGCCATCATCCAAATCTTGCTCCTGATCATCGAACTCATGGAGGCTGAGGAGGAACCCGAGGATCCTGGGTGATGGATTTTCAGGTTTCATGCGATTGCCCTACGCTAGCAGAACACTCTTTTGGAAAATCCCACCCAAACAATTATCTTACCCTTGAATCACCCTTAATGCCAATTGTCCTATGAGTCAGCCAAATCCAGCCGAACGCGTACGCGTGACGCCGTCGCCCGATGCCGAGGAGCATACAGGCGGCTTGAGCATGTCCCCTCCTCCCTTTCAACTCTTTGCAGATGGTGGTAGCGGAGGGAACGGCGGCGATGGAGGCATAGGTGGAGGTTCCAACGGCGCAGATCCCATCCAACGTCAAATAAACAGCGATGCTGCCGCGCAATTGGAAGGGGAGTATGCCCATTTCCCTGATGCTCTTCATAACGTACTTACTGCACAGGATGGTGAGCGCTCTTTGGGATCAGCCGGATATCCAGGCACTTATGAGGGTTCAATTCCCGGGAATTGCCTTAACGTCTTGTGGGATATTTTCAAGGCATTGCACTGGATTGCAGCAGATGGTAGGAGTGCACAGGAATGGGCGAGAGCAGGATTGGCTCATCTAGAAGGATTGCGTGCAGCACTTGTAGCAGGTCACATAGATCCACTTCCCTTGATCGCAAATGTATCGGCTGCAATGGCACCGATCTTGAATCCTGATCGTGGGAGCGTGGCTGGGTTGGGCATAGAGGCTACTTTGATCGGTGCAATAGACAGTCATCGCATCGCGGGAACTTTGCCATCATCAGCTGCGAGACATGAGGCGCATGCGCGCAAGATGCATCGAGTCATCGTTGCTGCAGCCCACATTCTCTCCTCAGAGCTCGTTTCAACAGTCCCTCAACAGATTTTGAATGCCGCTTCCCCCTACAATTTCCTTTCCTACCGCCATGTGGATGGGATCGGTAGCATTCACTACAATGCCTTGACCGCACTCTATCGTGCAAGATGGGAGGTGTCTAGCCTTGGGGAAAAACGTCGAAAAATCGACTTCGGGATCGGTCACATTGTAGAATTATGGGGCTCTGGAATAGTAAGGCGCATGCTTGAGAGCATTACCACGCTGGATCCAGTGGCTGTAAACAATCAAATTGCGAGTATCCAAGCAGCTATTGCTACCCATGTCACGCTGAGGGCCGAAGCAATCAAGACAGAAGCTGTCAGCGCTCCGATTGCTCATGACGGTGCACCCGCTCCTGTACACGAACCAAGAGCCAGCCGTCGCGGGGGCGCAAGGCGAACCGCGGCACCCATCGAATATGAAGAAGGGACGACAGTTACTACTTGGGAGTCCACGTTCAATGAAACAAGCACCGTGGAAGAGGTGAGCGCAGCACTTGGTGATACGCCACACTTTACTTTAGGTGGCCTCAACATTGGGCCCAAAGGACCCACCGAACACAAGTACCCTTATGTACGAGATGGCCGCAGCTATGAGCTGGTTTGCAATGTGCGTACAAAAAATTTTGGCGTCAGATATATTGGCGGATCTGGACTCACACTCCGCATGATTGATGATTTTCTCGCGGATACAACGCACAATTATTTCACCCCTGAACAACGGGAGATCGTGCAATCTGTGCGGCCACACGTGCAATCAGAAGGGAGCATTTCCTCCATCAATACTTGGGACAGTCAAGTTCTTACGATAGCGGGTCGTGGTGAACTAGCGGGACGCTTTTCGACGATGATAGATGCTGCCCAGGGACTCATGACTGATTTTGGGATGCCTGGAGACCTTACCGCCGTTCGAACAGCCGTAGATCATTTGAAGCGTCCTTCACCAACTGGACAAGTTGGCAGCCGGTTTGACATCGTTGAAATTGGAACCTTAGTGACTTTGTTGGAACAGGATGATATTCATCGCATTATGACGCTTGCCAAACTTAATGATGCTATGTTGACCTTTTATGGGATTGGGCTTCGCAATGCGGGCGAGGACAGCCGAAGCACCGATCTCGGTGCGAGAGGGGGCGCCAGAAGGTACAGACATGTAGTCCCAACGGCCACGGAAGAACGCTTGCGAACAGAACGTACAGATAGGCATCTTCATCCTGTAATCATGGGAATTGCTATTCACAACGCACTTGGTGGCCCAGCTGAATTTGGAAACCCAATGGAATATGCGATCCGGGCAAACCTTCTTTACCCACAACGGCCGGGGTACAACGACACCATGCCTGATTTTGTACAATTGTCCAAGCAGGTAGCCTACCTAATGAAGATACGAATGCAAAACAAATGGAACGACGCTTGGAGTCCAGTTGACCGCCAGGGACGCCGCAAGAGTCGACGCTCTATACATGCTCCCAATGTGAGTAGAGACTATTTTGCCGTTTTCCACCAAAAAGTTGCCGATTTCGAAACGTATTTCAACGATTCTGGTATCGAAAGAGTGGGTGCCAGTTATTTTGACATGGCCTCTGCAACGCAAATCCTTCCCTTTTGGACTGGATCGAGCACCTATGAATCGGGAAGTGCTAGGCCCGGCGAAGGAACACTCTATTTTACGGTCGGTACAGCGTATTACAATATGGGGCCTCTTCTCGATGGCGAGGCTGTGCAGTTAGGTGACTCTCGAGATTTGGCTGAAAGTGATGAGGCTTCTGCTGTTACATCCGAACCTGATTTGGCAGAATCGGAATGAACTTCACCCGAAACATCATAGAATTCCTAGCAGCTTGCCGGAGAATGCAATCTTCTGGCCAAGCGCAATCATTCCCGACCAGCGGTGGATCCTCTACCGCGTCTCCCTGCACCAGCACGACACCCCAGATGGAAAACTCGACCGTGCCAGCCTCTACCAGCACCCCGTCGCCAGCAAATACCTCCACCACCAAGAATACCTCGCCACCCTCGCCTGGGACACCGAAGGCTTCCACGCCATCCACCTCAGCCTAGAACCCGACGAAGATTCAGGAGAAGGATTTGTGAGGGGATTCAAATTCTGGAAGGGCTGAGACGCAAAATCGACGCGGTGGCCTACGCTGCGCCCCGACCCTCGGGGGCCACACGCGGATCGACCCAGCGGCCTCAGGCCGGAGAAAAAAGTACCACCTGACGATTGTTCGTGATGCGACATTTCCTTTGGGGTGGGGTTTTGCATAAATTGTCTGTCGATTGGGTGCATTCAGGCTGCCTGATCGTAGTCGGAACTATGGAACACGGAAATACAATCGAAGTCAGGAAGATTTCGGAGTGGAATAGACTGCTGAATGTCAAGACGAAGGACATTTTTCATGGCCTGCTCGGCGTAGTCGAGGGGATCATGAATCTTGAGGCAGGCACAGCCACCCGAGCTGGTGTGGAGATGCTGCTGGGGATCGGGAGCGAAATGAATGACGAGTTGCCTCAGCGAGCTTATGTGCTGATGTATGGTGCTATCAGGCAGGGGATGGTGCTGCTTGTGACCGATTCGGCACATTTGATTCGAGAATACAACCGTGTTTCCTATGAGGCATTTGTGTTTCAACAAATGGCGGATTCTTTGGACATGGCCTTCGAAGAAAACACCATCGAAATCGATGAATCGTTTTTTGACAAACCCGATCAACACAAGCTGTTCCTACTCGTGCAGCCGATCTTCAGAGCATGGTTGCTCGGGATCAACCTGCCCGAGCATGTCGCCAACTCCATCGCTAACCGTCTTGATTTCTATTACGTGCGGAAACTGGACGAGCTGTTGGCAGCAAAGCCAGAATATTTTGCCGAACTAAAGCAAAAACTAGAGCGCTCACCTGCCCAACGTCGTGTATGGGCACGCTATCTTTATGACCAACGTATCATTGCGGAGTGGAAGGCTGGAATTTTTCAAGAATCCTTTGGCCTCTCAGAAATCCATGTGCCTCTGCCTGCCTGCTACCCAGTCGGAAAACCCAAGAAGGACTGGAAAGATCAGCGCCAGCACCGCGTGACCAATGCGGAAGACCATGTCTGGAATTGGCTTCAACGGCCTTATGACCCAAAGGCTCCAACTTTCAGAATACTGGTGCTGCGTGGCGGGCCTGGGAGTGGAAAATCGTCCATGATGAAAAAAATCGCTTGGCGGCTAGCGCAGCAAGCTGAACAATCAAAGCGGCCATTTTACTTCATTTCCCTCGTTTCATTTGAAGTGGAGCTAGGTATCAAAAAGGCCATCGAGGACTATATCCAAAACGACGAATACCTGCGGGGATTGGAGAATCCATGTGATCCAGATTTGGCGGGAGGCAACCTGAAGCCGATTTTCATTTTTGACGGCTTGGATGAATTGAGCAGGTCTGGTAAATCTGGTGAGCAAACTGCAAGAGAGTTGGTTGCGGGCATTCAGGACTACCTGCGTGATCACAGTGATCAGACGGGGGTGTGCGACTTTAGAGCCATCATCACAGGCCGTGACCTCATTGTGCAGCAAGTGACTGAGCTAGGGTTTCATGAGGAAGGGCAAATCTTGGAACTCTTGCCGATGTTTTTGGCTAAGAAGGAGGACGATTGGCGAAGCTATGAATTTGAAGACCCCTCAAAACTCCTCGAAAAGGATTTGCGACCAGTGTGGTGGACCCAATTCTGGAAGGTCAAGGATCCGACGCAGCAGCAGATGCCACAGGTCTTGGCGCAAGACGAATATGAAAGCCTGAGTTGCCAACCCTTGCTGAGCTATCTTTTGGCGAGAGCCTACTTGAAGGGCGATCTGAACCAAGGTCTTCGGCACAACACCAACAGCGTTTATGAAAGTCTCGTGCGCGATGTTTGCTTACGAGAATGGGGTGTACACAAGCACACCGACCTCCATCCCGATCAATACAAGCTCCTCCTGCAAGCCCTGGCCTTGACTGCTTGGCAAGGTGGAGATGTGCGGGCGACTACCATTGCAAATTTTGAAAAGCAGTGCCTGCGGCCTGAATTGAAAGCATTGATGGAGCAGTTTCGGATCAAACGGGAAGCAAGCCCCACCGATTTGATGACATCGTTTTTCACACGCAAGCTCGGCAAAGATGAAGACCAAGACGCACTGATCGAGTTTACGCATAAGAGTTTTGGGGAATACTTGGTCGCGCTAGAGTTTTTGGTAGTCATGGAGGATGTGGCCGACGAATACCGTCGTGGAAAAATGCATTCCAAAACCGATGCCATACGGGCGTGGATGGAGGCTTTCAGTCTTTCTGAAATCACGGAGTACATCTGGGATTTTCTAGCTAGGCAATTGCGCCTAGCCTATGGCGAGGAGCAAGGAAAGGCCGAAAGGCTCCAGATTACGCTTGCGGCGCTCTTTTCAGATTTGATCCATGAGGGCTTTCCCGTTGCGGCTTATCAGACAAGCCTTCAAGTGGAGGCTGCATCACGCATAGCACAGACCAACCTTTTGTTGATTTTGTCTGCCTTTTCGCTTGTTACAGACAAATCCACCATCGTCGCGTGGAATGAGGATGACCAAGCTGAGGCCCGTAATGTCCTCTCCGTGTTGCTCAGGGGAGGGGGGGGACTGCTGTTGAGGCGTGGCCTCAATAGGCTTTCTATTCCGCAGAGAATGGATTCACTGGCTATCCATGCAGTCGGCGCGGACCTGGAAGACGCGAACCTGAGCGGCGCGAGCCTGATCGAGGCAAGCCTGAGCTACGCAGTCCTGAGCGGCGCGAACCTGAGCGAGGCGGACCTGAGCGAGGCGGACCTGAGCGGTGCGGACCTGAGCGGTGCCTACCTAAGGGGCGCGGACCTGAGCGGGGCGAACCTGAGCGGGGCGAACCTGGGCGAGGCGGACCTGAGGGGCGCGGACCTGAGAGAGGCGGACTTGGGACGTGCGAAACTTATCGAAGCCGACTTGAGGGGCGCGAACCTGATCGATGTATTCCTGAGCGGCGCGAACCTGAGCAGTGCCAAGGTTTATCCCATCTGCATAGATTTTGAAGAGGATTTGGTCGACGGCCAAGAAGCCTACGACTACCTCATCTCACAAGGCGCCACAAACGTCCCCAAACCAGAAGGCCTGGAATAATCAGATCCAGGAAAAACCTAGGCGACCTACGCCTCATCTGCCCCGCGATAAGTCACCTCGCCTCAATCCCAGAGAAGCTCCAGCACCCAATCCCAAACCCGCGCCTAGTGTCTGCCCCACCCGTTCCCCACGCTGAATCTCTCGCACCTCACGAAAGGCGTTTTTGAGCTTCTTTTTGAAGGATAGCAGGCTCTCCATCCGCCTGAATTCGTGGATGAAATGCTCCCATTCCTGCACGGAAAGCTGGACAAAGACCTTTTGGCCTTGGCTGTCCAGAACGTAATTTGTCTTCGGAACCGTCAGAAGTAGGATCTTGAAGGAGATCAGGTGTCCACAGGCTTGCGGAAAACCAATCAATTGCACATATTTACACTTATGAAAGTCGAAGAGAATCTATCGGACATGAAACTGAGGCTCACGCAGCAGTTGCTGGGGATTGAGGACGTGAATGTTTTGGCGGAGGTACAGGCCATTCTGGATCGGGCACTCGCCGACGGGGCTTGGTACGACAGCCTTGATGACGACGAGAAGGCTGAGGTGGACGAGTCCGAGGCAGATGTCGCGACTGGCAGGGTATTCACTACCGAGGAAGTATTGAGGGATGCGAGGCCATGGCGGAAGTAGTCTGGTCTCCAAGATCGAAGAGATCTATGGCCAGAATCGCCGCCTATCTTGCGGAGAATTATACAGAGGAGTAAGCTGACCGATGCCTTGACTGGATGGTATCAGTCGTGAACGAACTCGCGGAGAACCCTACGAAGGGCATGTTCATCGATCGGTCACGCAGTTTAAGGCGATGGCGGCTCGATGGTCACAACTATGTTACTTACACGATCACGCCTGACGGAATTGTAGTGAAAAACATTCTCCCTTATAAATTGAACAAAAAGGGCTTCTGATTTTTCAAGTTTGTTGAAGATGCTCAGACATGTGCGCTCAAAAACGCGTTCAGCGTCTGCCCGACCCGCTCCCCACGCTGTATCTCCCTCACCTCACGAAAGGCATTCTTGAGCTTTTTCTTGAGCGATAATAAGCTCTCCATCCGCCTAAACTCTTGGATGAAATTCTCCCATTCCTGCACAGGAAGCTGCACAAAGACTTTCTGTCCAGCGCTATCTACTATGTAATTTGCCTTCGGAATCGTCATACGAAAAGTCGATTGGGCGACATGATCAAAGATAAGGAATTTTGAGGAACCGCCAGCCAGTCTGCTCTCGGTCGAGATCAGGTACCCACGGACTAGCGCAAAAGCCATGAATTACAAATGTTTACACTTATGAAAATAGAGGAGAGTCTATCGGACATGAAACTGAGGCTCACGCAGCAGTTGCTGGGGATTGAGGACCTGAATGTTTTGGCGGAGGTGCAAGCCATTTTGGATGGTGCTGACAGAGGCGATTGGTGGGATCAACTCACCCCAGAGGAACAAGCAGGCCTTGATGAAGCTGACAAGCAGCTCGACGCGGGCGAATCCTATACCAACGAGGAAGTAATGGCCAAGGTCAAGGAATGGATCAAACGATAATCGGGTCCAAAAGGGCCGACGCCAGCCACGCCTAACTCGCTCTAATTGCGAAGTACTGATTCAATGGGGAGCCTCAAGTGATGTTTCTCAGGGTTGGAAGCTTATCGTTGTTCATTCAAAAATTCTTCCGATCAATACATGGGTGAGACATTTTCGTAATTTTGCATGATGTTGCAATTTGACAAAAACGGCTTACTGGTTCCCAATGACGCGATCCCTTGTACATTGGAAGAATTCGAAGCTACATTTGTGGAGAATATTGGCTCAGAGTCCCGTGCGAAAATTTTCCAAGGATACTTAGCCTACTCTGATTCCCTGAAATCGCTCATTTCCGTCTCGAAGCTTCGGCAATGGATCAATGGATCGTTTGTGACAACAGTACCAAATCCCAAAGACGTTGACCTTGTTACTTTTGTTGATTATAGCGATGTGGAACGGCTTGGCAAAAATCTGGACAGCTTCAAAGCCAATGGGGCTTTTGCTTCCCAAGGAGTGGACGCCTACTTACTGATTGAATACCCAGAAAGTCATCCCAAGCATTTTTTGCACCATAGCGACAAATTCTATTGGATGGATCTGTTTTCCAACACTCGCCAAAACAGGCAAGGCAAAAAGTTCAACAAGGGATTTTTGGAGATTTTTTACTAAATTTGATCTATGGACCGCAATAGATTTCTAAGACTTCAAGGTTTGCTCGAAGACATCAAGAAGGTGGATGCCATGATCCTTTTGCACGCCACAAACGATTCCGACTTCATGCGTGAGCAGTATTTGGAGCGTAAGGTAAGACTCACTGGCTATTTGATCGAGGAGTTGATGAGTCCAGAAGCGCGGTCGATCGAGAGTTTTTCTTTGATCTCGGCGGTGCTGTCCAAGTTTTTCCCCAATCTGAAGCGCGAAGGATCCTCCTCTGAGAAGCATACGGATTGGAGCGAATTTGAGGCGATGCTGGCTTAGGTGGGACGAATGCCAACTTTACTTTGTCGAGCTAGTCGCCTGATTTGACCTCAAACGTAAAAAGCTCAGGCAAGGGAACCTCCAATACCTTCGCCAGGGAATAGGCCATCATGATGGAGGTGTTCATCTTTGCCCTTTCGATCCATGAAATTTGATTTACATCGATGTTGAGGGCATCGGCCAAAGCTCGCATCGAGAGCCCTTTTGCTTGCCTGAGTTGCTTTATGCGGTTGCCAAATGCTTGTAGAAATTCCTGATTTTTCTCTAGGGCCATTTCTTTTTGCGAAAAATGCGGGAAAATTCTACGACATTTGCCGTAGTAAAATACGACAGCATGGTTACACTACAAGAAAATCAGATCGTCATCACGATCACGACCCCTACGCCAGGCGCGACTTTGGCTGCGATGCAAGGGGGCATGATCGAGGCGCTGCAAGCGGTGTTTGTGGCGGTGCCCGAGGGGAACGCACTGGAATTGGACGGCAAAGCCGCGAGCGGGTTTTATTACTTGCTGGAATTGCTGAAGGAATCGCTCAGCACAGTTTCTCAACCATTAAATAACTGAAAATCATGGGACATGATCTCGCAATCGGCCTGGTGACCACGGCCAGCATCTCCAAAAAGGAAATGGAAGCAGGGCAAATTTCCACCTCTGAATTGATCGCCGAGATGGAAAAACAACTGCACTTCGCGCCAGCATTGTATGAAGTACACGATACTGCGTCGGTGATGCGTTTTTCACTGAAGCAGGAAATCTTCCAGGCACAATTGCTACCGTTTCTGGAGGAGATGTATCCACTGATGTATGGCGCAGGTCGGAGCAGCACGTATGAAGAAGTGCTGAAAATGCTGCGTGAAATGGAGCCTGCACAGTGGCTGCAGGCCGCAGAATCACAATCGAGCGAAGCCTATCAACAGGATAGTTATGGCGAGCAGGATTACCTCTACTTTGAAAAACCCTTTCGCCCGCATGTCGCGATCTCCTACAAGAGCATCATTTTGTCCTTGGAAGGTAAGATTTTCATGGAGATTCACGGCCGGCAATTCCGCTTTTTCAAGTATTGCATGGTGCAGGCTTTTGCGGGTCATCCCTTGGCCGGGGCGCTGCGGGTTTATATCACGGGGTGAGCCCAAAACGTGCAAGGAGGGCGACTACTCGCCTTGTTCCCTTAGCTTCTTGAGCAACTCCTCGATGTATTTGTCCTTTTCGCTCAGCGCCTGATCCTTCTCACTTAGTGCCTGATCTTTCTCGCTGAGCGCCTGATCCTTCTCATTGAGCGCCTGATCCTTTTCGCTCAGTGCCCGCTCCTTCTCGGTCAGTGCTTGTTGGAGATTCTCGAGCTGCACGTTGATCGTGCGCCAAGCTTCTTGTTCGTTTTCGATCTTTTTCTTTTCCTCGGGATCGGTTCCTGAAAAATGCAAAATGTCTGTGATCAATTTCAATTCCTCCAGGTCGGGTTCATGTGTGTATTCCTTGACGAGTTTTTTCTCGTCCACAAAATTCGTTTGCTCAAACACGCTCAGGAGCTTGTCTAGCCGTGTTTGATAGCGGCCTGTGACACGCCTCACCTGGACGATAAAACTATCATGGGTGAGCTTCTCCACAAAATCGCTCTTGGTATGGAGTGTGGTTTTGTGGATGAGGTCTTTGTAATTCCGCTCCACCTTGAGGCAGGGCGTTTCGATCTCGGGCAGTATGGAACCCAAGATATAGATGGTCGTGATCGGCAGCGGCATCGACTTCCCGTTCACGACCTCCTCTTTCCTGTACTGCTCGCCGAGGTAGTTCCTGAACCGCATCAGGTCGATCACTTTTTGGGCCTTTTGGATCTCGATCAGGATCTTCTTGGTTTCGCCAATCTCGGTTACGATGGTGGCGATGAAATCCAGCCGAAAAACGGTAAGGAAGTTTTGCTCATTGAAGTGCGTAAACTCCTGCGGCCTCACCTCCACCGCGAGCACCGTCTGCTCCAAGAGCGTCCCGATGAAAAACTTGGCCACGCGCTCATTTTCCAGCATCCGCTTGAAAACCACGTCGTAGATGGGATTGGCAATGATCATGGCCTAAAACTTCGATTGACCTACAGTAATTGTGTGAATTTGAAACCCTCGTTGAAACAAGGGAATGCCGTGTACATTCCTCTCTGCAAAAATCGGCAATTTTCTAGCGTTGCACAAGGGGTTCCAAAGGAGGCTGCAATCCCAATGCTTGTTCCATCTCAAACAAACCAATTTTTGGTAATGTCATTGATAACGAGCTGAATACGTCACTTACCAGCAGCAATCACGGTCCGTCCGCCAAACACAACCTCTTCCAGCTTCACAGAGATTTCGACATCCAACGGAATCAACAAATCCACGCGTGAGCCAAACTTGATAAAGCCCATTTCTTCGGATTGCTTCACGACGTCGCCCTCCTTGATGTACCAGCAGATGCGGCGTGCAACGGCTCCGGCGATCTGCTTGAATCCAATTTGCCAGCGTTCGTTTTCGATGACCGTGAAGGTCATCTCGTTGTCGGTGGAGCTTTTGGGGTGCCAAGCCACGAGGAAGAGGCCCGGCATGTATTTGAAGAATTTGACTTTGCCGCTGATCGGGTTGCGGTTCACGTGTACATTGAGCGGGCTCATGAAAATGCTCACTTGGCGCACCTGGGCCTTGAAATACACTGGGTCATAGATCTCCTCGATCACCACGACCTTGCCATCGCAAGGGCTCACGATGGCATTGTCCTGGATGGTGGCAGCAATCGGCGGATTCCGGAAGAAATTGAGGATCAACCCCATCATCACCAAGGCTGGCACAGCCAGGCCGATGCCCAGCCACCAGACGGAGGTGCCATGCAGCAAGGGAAAATAAATTGCCGACCAGACGCCACCCAGCAGGATCAGCGACATCGGAATGAGAAAACGACCTTCTTTGTGCAAACGCATCTGCAAAGAAAACAATTTTGAGGCGGCTTACCAAGGGAGCTACGCGTCCGATCAGGGCAATCGCATTAAAATCGATGATAGCCGATGTCAACGATGGCATCTGAATAGGGCATTTGGGTAGGAATTTCGTCCGTAGTGGCCGTAAGAGACTAGCGATGCTACGTTTTTGTCTGGCCTCCTTCCAAAGGCGGGCACGGCCCTACAACAGCGGGAGTAATCCGTTGGTCGGGCCTCCCTCCAAAGGCGGGCACGTCCCCAGAACAGCGGGAGCAATCCGTTCGTGGGGG